>DWVA01000176.1 GCA_019120475.1 Candidatus Blautia intestinipullorum
TACTTTATAGTATAAATTGCTCAAATTGTTTTGTCAATATTTATTTTGAATTATATATTTTAAATAATAAAATTGTATTCTCTAAAATTGTTTGTATTTTCTATACAATTTATTGTTAAAAAAACAGAACCCTTATGAGGATTCTGTTTTTCGTTCTCATTAATCTTCTACTTTGATAATCTCTTTCTTGTTGTAGCTTCCGCAGGCTTTGCAAACTCTGTGAGGCATCATCAGGGCGCCGCATTTGCTGCATTTTACCAGATTCGGAGCACTCATCTTCCAGTTTGCACGTCTTTTGTCGCGTCTTGCTTTAGATGTTTTGTTCTTTGGACATATGGACATAGGTTACACCTCCTTAAATTTACTAAATATATCACTGATAGCTGCCATGCGGGGATCCTTAGGTTCTTCTGCGCAGCCGCAGGGACCTTCATTCAGATTTTTTCCGCAACGGCTGCAGATTCCTTTGCAGTCTTCTTTACAGAGAATCTTCAAAGGCCAGCCCATCAGTACCTCAAGATAGACCAACCGGTCCACATCCAGGTCCATTCCTGTGAGATAGCTGCTCTCATCCAGTTCATTTATCCTTTCTTCCTCCGTCAGCTTCATATCGAGCTTTTTCTCAATATGATAAGGAATCTCAACAGCAACTTCTTCCAGACAGCGGTCGCAGGGAATTCCCACAGTTACTGTTCCTTCTCCCCGGATCTCCAAAACCTTGTCTCCTGTGTTGGTGACTGTAAGCTCCACCGGGCTTTTCTCCAGAACAGGAAATTCTCCAAGCTGAAAAACAATTCTGTCCATCTCCAGCTTTACAATTTCCTGTATTGTTTTTCCTTCACTGAACGTAATGTCTGATAAATGAATCTGCATAGCTTTCTCCTATTCACACTTAAACAATTATACATAGGAGATTCCCATTTGTCAACGAAAATTTACCAATGCAGGTAATTTTCCGGCATCATCCAGCAGAAAGAGAAACGCACCCTGCAGTTTTGTATTTTTCTGCAGGGCGCGCCTCCCTCTATTTCATGCCGCCAAGGGGCACAGCAGCCATTATGACGGTTTCTTATTTACACAGCCGTACATCCTAAAGATACTTTTCAGTCAAATATATCCGGCCGGCTCATCAGTTCCAGCGGATAATCTCCCAGATGTTTTACTTTAAATCCATTCGCCTTATATTCCTCATAATTGAAAGCGTTCAACTCATCACAGGCAAGCTTATGAAATTCATAAAAGTTCGGCCAGTATTCATAACCGTCTCCCAGATTATGAGTAAGATACGCGTCCGCGATATCGCATCCCATCTGAGGAGCCACATAAAAAGCTCCCATAGCAAGAACATTTACGCCATTCCCGGTAATTGCCCTGAGAGCTGCCGGAACACTTTCCACTACACCGGAAAATACACCCGGACACTTGCTGGCCGCAATATGGATGCCCATTCCCGTTCCGCAGAAGATCAGAGCACGCTCAAATTCTCCTTCTGAGATCATAGAGCCTACGCGAAGTCCGATACGGTGGAACATCAGATCCGTGTCATCATCTTCCGGCAAACGAACTCCCACATCTGTCACAGTCCATCCATATTCTTTAAGATGAGCCACAACCGCTTCTTTCAGTGGAAAACCTGCAAAATCTGCGCCTACGAGTATCTGTTTGTCTTTTATTGTCTTCATGCATTTTTCCTCCTTATTGGTTGGTAAATCACATCTTTTGTTTCTTTATGAATGTCAGCCGGTAATATAATCAATAATATTTTTAAAAAGCAGATTGTAGTACTTCCAGCTGCAGAATTCCAAAGGCGCCCAGTGCGGGGAACAATCGCTGGAAAATACTGCGGATTTTCCTTTTCCGCACTTCAGAAACGCCAGGAAGGGATCTCCGCATACGGCGGCGGCAAGATCGGCCTCGGGCTTTAAAATACTTTTATTATATCCCAGCACTCTCGGCCACTCTCCCTCAATTCCCTGGGAAACAGGATGCTCCGGCTTTACTATTACCGGACGTACTCCCTCGCAGTGTTCCATCCGGTCATCGTAGGGAAGAAGCTGCACAGGAAGTATATCCTGCACCGGTGTTGCCCACCATTTTCCCTGTCCTCCAATACCTGTAAAAGTCATATATCCGCCCATCATCAAGAGGGCTCCGCCTTCCATCACATAATCCTTCAAAAGCTGGCAGCGGTTAGGAAACATTTTCCCTGACGCAAAAGTCTCTGATGGGATCAGAAGAGTGTCTGCTCCTATATCCGACAGTATTACACAAGCATATTCTTTCAGTTCTTCCATCGTAAACGGAAAATGATCATTCGCGTCATGATTTGGCATATATACCAGCTCATAGCCTGCCTGCTCGATCGCCTTGTCTATCCATCCCAGTCCTGTTTCATACTTTGAGGAGACAAAACTGTTAAACCCTTTTACTTCTGTCAGTGTTGCTGTCCAGGACTCGCCGGCAAACAGTACTTTTTTCCCCATATCTTATCCTCCGCTTTTCTTATTTTGCGTGTTTCGGTTTTTGGCTCATATAGTCGATCACAAGGGCAAGGATCAGTACAGCGCCCCAGATCAAAGTCACATAATAGGTGGAAACACTTCTGAAACGGTTGATTCCGGATTCGATCATCTTCAGCAGGACAATCGCGGTCACTACGCCGGAAAGTTTTCCTTTTCCTCCATTAGGGCTGACGCCGCCCAACACGATCAGAAGAATGGACTGCATCGTGTAATTCGTGCCGTAATCCGCTCTTGCGGAAGAATATGTAGCCAGCATCATAAGACCGCCCAGAGCCGCACAGATGGATGAAGTTATATATGTGCGGAATAAGAGGGCCGACGTATTGATTCCGGAATATTTTGATACACGGGCACTTGTTCCGTAGAGTCTAAGTTTTGTACCATAAGTGCTTTTCTCAAGAAGCAGCCAGATTACTACCGCAACAATAATAAAAACAATCAGTCTCCTTGGAATGATCCCAAGGAAATTGCCTGAGAAAAAGTCACAGTACTGCTTCGGGAATGTAGAAACAGCAGAACCGTTTGTAAATACGATACAGAGCCCTGTCAGCAGTTCGTTCACTCCCAAAGTAGCAAGGATCGGCGGAACACCCAGCTGTGAAATCAGAAAGGCGTTCAGACCTCCTACTACACATCCCACCAGAATGGCTATAATAAATATCACTACAGAAAAGGCAAGGGGCATGGTTCCCTCTTCACCAAACAGTCTTATCATTGTGAACACACTGAGAATAGCCGCCATATTGGCCGTACCTACTACAGAAAGATCGATTCCGCCGGTGATCATACACAGCATGCCTCCCAGCGCCATCAGACCATACTCAGGGAACTGTCCCGCCATAGTAAGAAAATTAACGCCGGTAAAAAATTTTTCAGCCTGTGTGAACATCATAAAGATCAGCCAGCAGACCATAATGACCAACAGTCTGCTAACTTCCGGATTTCTTTTGAAAATACTTTTCACCTTGTTCATCACGCGCCCCCCTTTGCTGCAGTTTTCTTGCTTTTAGAGGATCTGGCTGACTGAAGTGCCGTCAGAGATACTCCTATCACAATTACAAGCCCTACAAAAACATCGCTCCAGGTTGTTGGAATTCCTAAAAGGATCATGGAATTCTGAACGAGAATGATCAAAAAGGTACCCAGCATACATCCTGTAAGCGTACCGGCCCCTCCTGTCAGAGCAACGCCGCCCAGCACAACGCCTGCAATAATGTTCATCTCCATGCCCAGCATGTTGGTAGGATGACACTGCTGCATCATGCAGACACGGCAGATTCCGCTGGCGGAAGCAATCATTCCGATGATAATATAAATCACAAATTTCGTCCTTTTCACATGGAATCCCGCCGTATGCGCACTCTGGGCATTTCCGCCGATCGCATAAATACCTCTTCCGAACAGAGTATAGCGAAGGAGGAAATGTACAGCAGCGCATACCACTACCAGGATGATAAAAGTATAGGGAAGGATTGATGTCAGTCCGTTTACTTTATTTGTTGCGGTAATAAAAGATGCGGTACCAAATGTTTTCATACCGGACGGAATCACAGAAAGCTGATTTGCCCGCAGCGCACCCTGCATGAACCCCTGAAAAATACTTGCCGAACCAAGAGTGACGATCATAGCATTCAGGTTGAGATAGCCGATAAAAAAGCCGTTAAAAGCGCCCAGCAGGGCACCGATGGCAACAGCGATCACAAAAGCCAGCAGCACATTTCCCTCATATCCCATATCCAGAAGCATTTTTGTGGTGGCATATGCTGAAAGCGAAGCCAGCGCCGGAAATGACACATCAATGCCTCCTGAGATCAAAGCAAGAAACTCCGCTATGGCGAACAGTCCCGGAACGATCATAGCGCTCAGAAGGTCTACTATATTGTTGCCTGTAAAGAACTGTCCGGAACGGATCTGTATCACAATGCCCAATGCAATAATAATCAAAAATATGTACGGTTCGTTTGTACGAAACGCTTTTTTCATTCTTCTGCTCATCTGATCGCCTCCTACATCATATCGTCAATGATCATCTTTTCAGTGACGTTCTGCGTACTGTATTCCGAACGGATTTTTCCGCTTTTGATCACCAGGACTCTGGAGCAGTTCTGGATAACCTCCGGAAGGTCGTCAGAAATAATAATGATCCCAAGCCCCTGACCGGCCAGATTTTGCAGCACCTTATGGATATCATGCTTGGAGCCGATATCAACGCCCACCGTAGGACCATTCAGGATCAGCACGTCAAGGTCGCAGGCCAGCCATTTCGCCAGCACGATCCTCTGCTGATTTCCTCCGGAAAGAGTTGTAGCCGGATTATCAGGATTATCTGTTTTTATTTCCAGTTCCTTTACCCATTTCTCCACTTCTTCATTCCGTCTTTTACGGTCGAATTGTCCATTTTTCTTTTTTAGCCTGTCTATTTCCGAAATGATAATGTTATCTCCGATAGACTGTGTAAGAAAGAGTCCTTCTGACAGACGATCCTCCGGCACATATCCGATTTTGTTGGCAATAGCCTCTCTTGGATTTGTGATTTTTACTGCTTTTCCATCTTTCAGGATCTCTCCGGAATCTGCCGGTTTCAGGCCGAACATGGCAAGCGCGAGTTCTGTACGGCCGGAATCCAAGAGACCTGTGATCCCGAGAATTTCTCCTCTTTTCAAGGAAAAGCTGATATCTGAAAATTCTCCCTCTCTGGACAGATTTTTCAGTTCAAGAACAGGCTTTTCTGAAACATTCCTGGCAACAAAGACCTGATCTGAGAATTCACGGCCGGTCATATAGTAGGTAAATTTTTTATCGTCCAGATCCTTTGTACTTCCTGTAGCCACCATTTCTCCGTTCCGGAAAATCGTAAACCTGTCAGAGATCTCAAAAACCTCATTCAGTTTATGACTGATAAACAGGATCGCAATTCCCTGTTCTTTCAGTTTCAGTATTATTTTAAACAGCGCGCTTACTTCTTTCTTTGTAAGCGCTGTTGTAGGCTCGTCCATAATGATGAGCTTTGCGTTTGACATCAGTGCGCGGCTGATAGCCACCATTTGTTTTTGAGCAACGCTCAGTTCTTCTACTTTTTGATCCAGATCTACTTTAAAATTAATTTTCGCGACTGCCTCTTCCGCTATTTTCCTTACATTTTTCCAACTTACTGTTTTTTTTCTGGAGGCAAGCTCTGTATTCAGCGCAAGATTTTCTGCCACTGTAAGATTCGGGAACAGCGCAAAATCCTGGTAAATCACCTGAATTCCCATATTGATCGCATCTATAGGCGAAATCTTATCCAGCTTCTGTCCGTTAAATTCAATTGTTCCTCCATCGCGCTGGTATACACCGGAAATAATCTTGATGATCGTAGATTTTCCGCACCCGTTTTCTCCTGCAAGACAATGAATTTCTCCGGGAAGTATTTCAAGAGAAACATCTCTTAAAGCATGTACACTTCCAAAGGAGATTTTTACATGCTCCGCTTTCAATAAACTCTGAGCCATAATTTCCTCCTCTCTGCTTACCCCTGGCTGTTTTTACTGATATTTTTGAATCAATCCGCCGGTGTTCCGGCGGATTGACCTTTTTGGAACTTCAGGACACAGCCGTCCTAAAGCACCTGCTATTTTTTATCAGAATCCCATATCATCTACATTGTCCGCAGTAATGGTGATCCAGCCCTGTCCTTCAAGAACAGTTTCCGAACCTTCACGGAAGTTCATTTCTGTATATCCGTCTACATCAAGATTTAACGGAGCAGTAATTTCCTGTTCATTTAAAACCTTGCATGCAAGATCGATCATAGCCTTGCCGGACTGTGCCGGATCCCAGAGAGTCAGAGATTTCAGAACGCCGGATTTCAAAAGTTCCGCATTATCAGCA
>DWVA01000177.1 GCA_019120475.1 Candidatus Blautia intestinipullorum
TTTCCTTCTTTATCGTACTGTTGTTTCTGTATTCCCGCGGAGTATATCGGTAAAAACGTTTGAATGTTTTGGCAAAATTGCTTGGACTGTCGAAACCGCAGCCGGAGGCGATTTCGGAAATACTGCTGGAAGGATCTGAGAGCAGCATTTCCGCTCCCTGCATGATCCGGTATTTTAATAAATATTGTACAGGAGAAACCTGGAGCATTTTTTTAAAACAGCGCAGACATTCCCGCTCACTGATATCCGCAGCGCCGGAAATATCAGATAGCGATATATCGTCGGCAAAATTCTTGTGAATATAATCCAGCATTTTTCGGATGCGCAGATTATTATGATCCAAAGACGCAGTCTTTGCGTCCATGAGAGGCTCGAATTTTCTGTAGAGGTAGAAGCAGATGCGGGAAAGGTTCTCACGGACTGTAAATTCAAAACCGCAGCGGTCATTTGCAAGAGAATCAAATGCTGTTTTAAACCAGCCGGATACCATTTCTTTATCTGTGCCATCTATCTGCCAGCCGGTGAAGGAACGGCAGGATAAAAGCGGCTGGATATATTTTGTGGAAAAAGCAGACTCCTGGTTCCCGGTAATCAGTAACGGGCTGAAAACAAGAGAACACAATGTACCCTCAGGTGAGGCGGAGGCGAAATGAAGCGTGTTGGCGTTGATTGCAGCCAGATCACCTTCGCCCAGAACAAAAGAAGAAGCCGATGTTTTTATCTGCATTCGTCCGTGGGAAATATAGATGATTTCGATTTCTTCATGCCAGTGCCAGGGAATGATATCTTCTGTTCTCGCAAGGTGGTGTGAAGAATAGCCGGCGCAGGGAAAGTCAAGACTTCCATGGGGCTGAAGTTCTTTTGCCACTCTGTTCAGGTTCAATCCACATTTCTGCAGCGCCATAAATAAACGATCCCCTTTCCTTTTGTATATTGGCGGTTTTCTTTTATTATAAGGCTGAATATGGATTGTTTCAAGTGCTGTTTGACGGTATTCTAGTAATACGAGAAGGGAGGCGCACAGGAGATATGATCGATCTGCATCTGCACAGTCAGTACAGCGAAGACGGGGAATATTCCCCGGAAGAATTAGTAAGGCAATGTTATCAAAAAGGAGTCCGCATACTGTCAATTACAGATCATAATTGTGTGAGAGCCAATGAGGAGGCTTTAAAAGCCGCATTTTTTGCAATATATCCCGCATTTTATCCTATATACATTGAAAAATGAATGGGTATAATAGGAAATAAAGGATAAAAATGAAAGGAAGGACGCGGCTATGGCAGATTGTTTGATCATGATGAAATATCAGGGACTGGGGAACGATTATCTTGTGCTGGATCCCAATAAAAACGCGGCGCATCTTCATGGAAAGAAAATCGCGCTTATGTGTCAGAGAGGTTTTGGACTGGGGGCGGACGGAGTACTTTACGGTCCTGTAAATATTAACGGAAAAATGGGCGTGCATATTTATAACTCGGATGGAAGTGAATCGGCCATCAGCGGCAATGGCGTGCGCATTTTCGCCAAATACCTGATGGATCATGGCTATGTGAAAGAGCAGAAATTCAGTATTGAGACTCTTTCAGGACCCATTGAAGTGGAATGCCTGAATAATCGTGCTACAGAGTTCAGGGTAAATATGGGAAAGGCGTCCTTCCTTTCCAGAGAGATTCCGGTAACCGGAGAGATACGGGAGGTGATTAATGAGAATTTTACCTTCCATCAGAAGGAGTATAAAGCTACCTGCCTTACAGTGGGAAATCCGCACTGTATTATCTTTATGGATCAGGTAAATGCAGAGCTTGCCAGGGAGCTTGGTCCCTATGTAGAAAACGCGGATGAATTTCCGGAGAGAATGAATCTCCAGATCTGCCGCCGGATCGATTCCGGAAATCTGGATATTGAAATCTGGGAGAGGGGATCCGGCTATACAAAGGCTTCCGGAACGGGAAGCTGTGCGGCTGCGGCCGCGGCTTACCGTCTGGGCCTGGTAGAGAGACGGGTTAATGTAAACCAGCCGGGCGGAATGATCCAGATTGATATTCAGGAAGACGGAACCCTTTATATGACGGGAAGTGTGGGATACGTGGCAGATATCAGCATCGCGGAAAGTTTCTTTTCCTGAACCGGCCGTAAACTTATAGAGAAAGGAACAGAGACTGAAATGAAAATTACCATGCTTGGAACTGGGAACGCACTGGTGACAGAGTGCTATAATACCTGCTTTGTCCTTAGCGATAGCGGGAAGTATCTGCTGGTGGACGGAGGCGGAGGAAATACGATTTTGAGACAACTGAAACGGGCGGGTCTTAACTGGATGGATATGCGGGAGATTTTTGTTACCCATAAGCATGTCGATCATTTGATGGGCATTGTCTGGATGATCCGTATGATCTGTCAGTATATGCGTCAGGGACAATATCAGGGAGAAGCGTGGATATACGGACACGATGAGGTGATTGCTGTCCTGAGAGAGCTGGCGGAGAAGCTTTTGTCTTCAAAGGATACCCGATTTATCGGGAAGCGCCTGCATATGGAAACTGTCAGTGACGGGGAAGAACGTCTTCTGCTGGGAAGAAAGACGGCGTTTTTTGATATCAGGTCTACAAAGGCAAAACAGTATGGTTTCTGTATGGACATAGGCAGAGGCGATAAGCTGACCTGCTGCGGAGACGAACCCTGCAGCCCTTTTACGGAGAGTTACGCCAGAGGAAGTAAATGGCTGCTTCATGAAGCGTTCTGTCTCCATGATCAGGCGGATATTTTCCATCCCTATGAAAAACATCATTCTACGGTCAAGGACGCCAGTGAACTGGCGGAAAGACTGGAGGTCAGGAACCTTCTCCTCTATCATACGGAGGATAAAAACATCGTCAGAAGAAAAGAGCTTTATACCGCGGAAGGGCAGAGATATTTTCACGGGAATATTTTTGTTCCGGAGGATCTGGAGACAATTGAACTGTAGACAGACTTGTCTCTTCCCTTGCAGTTTTTTCCATGATATGGTATGCTAACCGCAGGCGCGCAGTGGCAGCGGCCAAAGCTGCGCGTGTATTTTTCTGCCGGAGTATCTTCTGCGACGCAGAAGGGCGGGAAAACATAAATATTAAGAAAGAAGGTGAAGCTGTGGTTGAATTAGATCAGTTCAAGAGTATTCTTGCAACGTACACAGAACCATTAGTGGAAGTGAGGGATTCACTTTGACCTGGCTAATAAAGAGCAGAGGGTCGAAGAATTAGAGCGCGAGATGGAAGCGCCGGATTTCTGGGATGACGCGGAACAGTCTCAGAAAAAAATGAAGGAACTGAAAAGCCTGAAGGACGATATGGAAACTTATCAGAATCTGGTATCCCAGATGGAGGATATGGAAACCATGATCGAGATGGGCTACGAAGAAAATGATCCGGAACTGATACCGGAAATCCAGGAAATGCTGGATCAGTTTCAGAAAGATTTTGATAATATCCGGGTAAAAACCCTGCTGTCAGGGGAGTATGACAGTGAAAACGCTATTATCAAGCTGAACGCGGGAGCAGGCGGTACGGAAGCCTGCGACTGGTGCGGCATGCTGTACCGTATGTACAGCCGCTGGGTGGACCATAAAGGCTTCAGTATGGAAGTCCTGGACTATCTGGACGGGGAAGAAGCGGGTATTAAATCCGTAACCTTCCAGGTAAACGGAGAAAACGCCTACGGCTATCTGAAATCGGAGAAGGGTGTGCACCGTCTTGTGAGAATTTCGCCCTTTAACGCAGCCGGCAAGCGCCAGACCTCTTTTGTGTCCTGCGATGTAATGCCGGATATCAAGAAGGATCTGGATGTGGAGATTAATGACGAGGATATCCGCATTGATACCTACCGAAGCAGCGGCGCAGGCGGACAGCATATCAATAAGACATCTTCCGCTATCCGTATCACTCATTTTCCGACAGGAATCGTGGTACAGTGCCAGAATGAACGTTCCCAGCACATGAATAAAGACAAGGCGATGCAGATGCTGAAAGCAAAGCTTTACCTGCTCAAGCAGCAGGAGGAGGAAGAAAAACTTTCCGGCATCCGCGGAGAAGTGACAGACATCGGCTGGGGCAACCAGATCCGTTCCTATGTTATGCAGCCGTATACAATGGTGAAGGATCACCGGACAAATGAAGAAACAGGAAATGTGGACGCAGTACTGGACGGCGGCATCGATCTCTTTATCAATGCCTATTTGAAATGGATCGCTCTGTCCAAGAAGCAGGCCTGACGGCAAAGCGGAGTGTCTGCCAGGGGCCTTTACAGCAAAAAAACCTTGCAGACTTTATTAAGGTATGATAATATATCCCTCGTAGGAAAACAGGTGTCTTTTATAAACGGACATCTCCTGCGGGGGATTTTTCGTAAAGAGCCTGTGATTGGACATGGATTTTCAGGAATAGGACGAACAGCATGGAAAAACCAACAGAAAAAAAGAAATATTATGTAGTAAAAGAGCGGGCGGTGCCGGAGGTGCTCCTGAAAGTAGTGGAGGCCAAAAAGCTGCTGGATTCCGGAAGAGTACAGACGGTACAGGACGCAGCGGAGCAGACAGGTATCAGCCGCAGCTCTTTTTACAAATATAAAGATGAT
>DWVA01000178.1 GCA_019120475.1 Candidatus Blautia intestinipullorum
TATCAGAAAAAAAGACCTTCCTGCTTTTCTTGCAGGAGAGGGAACAATGGAAAGAATGAAAAAATACAGCTCCAAAGAGAAATATCAATGGATCACTGATCATTACGAAGTTTCTCAGACCTTTGAATTCAAAGGAGCCATTCTCCGCTATTACACAAAGAAATAGGCTTTCGCCGGCAAAGCCGGAAATCAGCAGATTTTCCTATACCACGGGAAGAAGCTGGTTTCCGGCTTTTTCTGATTTTTTCCAGGACTGGTATGCCCAGGAACGTCTTTCCATTTTCCCGCCATCAGTCCCGGACACTGAAAGGCATGTCAGTCTCCATAACCCTGAAAAGGATTTTCATATACTGCCAGCTCTCCCAGATTCTCGCTGATCCTGAGAAGCTGATTATATTTAGCGTTCCGGTCCGACCTGCAGGGCGCTCCTGTTTTTATCTGTCCGGCTCCTGTCGCCACGGCAAGATCCGCAATAAAAGAATCTTCCGTTTCCCCTGATCTGTGAGAAATGATCGCCCGGTACCCGGCATGATGAGCCATTTCCACCGCATCCATAGCTTCGCTGAGAGTTCCGATCTGATTTACCTTTACCAGTATCGCGTTTGCTGCTTTCAGTCTGATGCCGCAGCCAAGGCGTTTCCTGTTTGTCACAAACAGATCGTCGCCTACAAGCTGGATCCTGTTCCCAAGGCGTTCTGTCATCAGTTTCCAGCCTTCCCAGTCATCTTCTTCCAGACCGTCTTCAATGGAAACGATTGGATAATCCTCTGTCAGTTTTTCATAATAACTGATCATTTCCCGGCTGTCACGGAAAATATCTTCTCCTTTCATCCGGCTTTCTCCAGGAAAATAATAAACGCCCCGCTCTTCATCGTAAAGCTCGCTGGCAGCCGCGTCGATTGCTATTACAATATCTTTTCCGGCTTCATATCCAGCCCGCTCTACTGCCTGGACGATCAGTTCCAGCACATCCCGGGAGTCCTCCAGATCCGGAGCAAAACCGCCTTCATCTCCCACTGCGGTAGAAAGTTTTCTTTCCTTCAGTATGATCTTCAGAAAATGATAGATTTCCGTACAGATCCGTATTCCATCCTCCAAAGAGCCGGCGCCGGAAGGCATAATCATAAATTCCTGAAGATCCACCGTGTTGTCGGCATGTTTTCCTCCATTGAGAATATTCATCATAGGTACCGGAAGCTTTCTTGTATGGCAGCCTCCAAGATATTGGTAAAGAGGGATTCTCAGCGCCATTGCAGCGGCTCTCGCAACCGCCATCGATACGCCAAGAGACGCGTTCGCCCCGACGCTGCTTTTATTCTCTGTGCCGTCGGTCTGTATGAGCAAGTGATCAATATAAGACTGATTAAGAGCATTCTCTCCCAGAACGGCTTCCGCAAGTTTCGTGTTTACATTTGCAACCGCTTTTTCTACGCCAAGTCCCAGGTATTTTCCTTTATCCCCGTCCCGCAGCTCTATTGCCTCGAATTTCCCGGTAGACGCTCCGGAGGGCACTATCGCTTTTGCTGTATATCCGTCAAGCCCTACGATTCCTTCACCGACTGTAGCTTCTACTTCTACTGTGGGGTTTCCGCGGGAATCAAGCACTTGTCTTGCGTGAATTCTGCGTACAGGCAAATATCGCAACATGATCTTACCTCCTATAACTTGATATTGTTATCGTTGCCTGAAAGCAGGTTTTCTATTCACTTCCGTATGCTATATAAATTTCTCTCTATTTCACCGTATTTGTTTTAAATTTTTAGTTTATTTGTTATTTTTATACTTTTTAACAGTTTAAAATAATACTTTTTATATTTTTTCTGTATTTACTCTTGACATTTCACGTTTTATCTGTTATAGTAAATGCATAAAACAAAAGGGAAGAAAAATTACAAAGGAGAGTGAGACCACCGAAAACGTAAGTGATTCTTCATAATCTGAGAAAAGGAGGTACAGACCACCAAAAACGTAAGCTGAACTTCATAATATTCAAGAAAGGAAGGTACGGACCGCCGAGAACGTAAAATTTAAAACCCGG
This sequence comes from Candidatus Blautia intestinipullorum, assembly GCA_019120475.1. Taxonomy (GTDB): domain Bacteria; phylum Bacillota; class Clostridia; order Lachnospirales; family Lachnospiraceae; genus Blautia_A; species Blautia_A intestinipullorum. The sequence continues at coordinate 2,039 of DWVA01000178.1, forward strand.
AATGTTTTATAAATAATATCCAGGAGGTAAATCCATTGGACAGTGAACAGTAAAAAGAGCCAGCAGAAATCATATCTGACGGCTCTTTTTTATTGCTGCTCATGTCCCACATAAACAACTCTCAAAAATCATATAATAAAATGAAAGTCTTTCAGGAGAACTCCATGAAACATTTCTTTAAAAAATTCTCCGCATCTGTATTTTTCCGCCTGATACATCCTAAAATCCTTTTTCTTTTTGCAGGAGCCTTTCTGGCAGGCGCCTGGGCAGGACACTCTGTCTCTTCGTTTCACACCTCCGCCGGCTCCGCTGCATCTGAGGTCTTTCTTCCTTCCCTGTCTTCTGAGTCCTCCAACTGGGGGCTGAGCTTCCAGGAAAACGGCCTGCGTCCCGCAGGAAACGCCACAATAGAAGAACTGGCTCAGTACAATGCTTATTACGCCGCGGATACAGACGAAAAAGTACTATATTTAACCTTTGACTCCGGATATGAAAACGGAAATACTCCAGCTATTCTGGACGCTCTGAAAAAGCACAATGCGCCGGCAACCTTCTTTGCAGTAGGAAACTTTCTGGAAGACAATCCGGATCTTGTCAGGCGCATTGTAAAGGAAGGACATACGATCGGCAATCATACAATGACTCATCCG
>DWVA01000179.1 GCA_019120475.1 Candidatus Blautia intestinipullorum
TTCAGCGATCTCTCAAGCCCATGGTTTTTCACCGCCTTTTCCAGGCAGTCCATGGAGACGCACAGATAAGCACCTCTTCCGTTCTTCCTTCCGGTAGTGTCCAGAAGGATCTCGTTTTCCGGTGTCTTCAAAATCCGCATCATTTCTTTTTTATTTTTCATTTCCCTGCATCCAATGCACTGACGCATGGGAATTTTAGTTTTCGTCTTCATAATCTGGCGCATCTTCCTCCTCTGATGCGTATTCCGGCTCCTCTTCCGCCGCTTCCGGAGTTTCCTCTACCGCCGCGGCTTCTTCGTCCGCCTCGTACTCGCCGTCCTCGTATTCGTCTTCATAATACTCATCGTCTTCGTACTCATAGAGTTCGCCGGATTCTCTTGCCTGAGTCTCGCTCTTGATATCAATCTTGAATCCTGTCAGGCGGGCAGCCAGCCGGGCGTTCTGTCCTTCCTTGCCGATGGCAAGGGAAAGCTGATAGTCCGGGACCACCACAAGAGCTGTTTTTTCATCGGGATCCGCCATAACCGCGATGACTTTCGCCGGGCTTAAGGCGTTCTCGATCAGGATCGCCGGGTTTTCATCCCAGTTGATGATATCGATCTTTTCGCCCCGGAGCTCGGAAACAATGGCGTTGACTCTCGCTCCGTTCATACCTACGCAGGCGCCTACCGGATCCACGTCGGGATCATTGCTCCAGACAGCGATCTTCGTTCTGGAACCAGCCTCTCTGGCAATGCTCTTGATCTCTACTGTTCCGTCCTTTACTTCCGCCACCTCGGATTCAAAAAGGCGTTTTACAAGGCCAGGATGTGTTCTGGATAAGAGGATGCGGGGACCCTTTGGCGTATCCTTTACCTCAAGGATATATACCTTGATCCTCTCGGTAGGACGGAATTCCTCGCCTTTCACCTGCTCGTTCTCGCTTAAGATTCCATCCGCTTTTCCAAGGTTGATGCTGACGTTTCTGCCCATAACGCGCTGAACGATTCCGGTGACAACTTCCTTTTCTTTTCCATAGTATTCGTCATAAAGGACTTTGCGCTCTTCCTCGCGGATCTTCTGAAGGATCACGTTCTTGGCGTTCTGTGTGGCGATCCTGCCGAATTCCTTTGACTGGATCTCCACTTTTACAGTATCGCCCAGCTCCGCGTTGGTGTTGATCTTCTGGGCGTCTGTCAGAGAAATCTCCAGAGCAGGATCCTCTACAAATTCCGTCACCACCCGCTCCGCGTACACGCTGAAATCACAGGTGTCCGGATTAATGGTAACATGTACGTTGTCAGCCTTTCCGAAATGGTTTTTGCACGCCTGGATCAGCGACTGCTCAATGGCTCCGAGAAGCGTATCCTTACTGATATTTTTTTCCTTTTCCAGTATATCCAGGGCTTCCATTAACTCTCTGTTCATCTTTTCTATCTTCCTCCTTACTGCGCTGTACCGAAAATTTTTATCAAAACTCAATCTTTAAACGGATAAGGGCAATCTCTTTCCTGTCAAATGCACGCAGGCTTCCGTCTTCATCAATGGTCACACTGTTATCATCATATGCAGTCAGTATCCCGCTGAATTCTTTCTGTTTTTCAATGGGACGGTATGTGCGGATCTCCACTTCCTTTCCCATGCTCCTGGCGAAATCCTTGTCTTTTTTCAGCGGTCTGTCAAGTCCCGGGGAGCTGATCTCCATAATATAGCTGTCCTCGATAAAATCATCTTCGTCAAGCTTGTCGCTGAAGATCCTGCTTACTGCTTCACAGTCGTTTACCGTGATTCCTCCCGGCTTGTCGATATAGCCTCTTAAGTACCAGTTTCCTGCTTCCTTCACATACTCCACATCCACAAGCTCGAATCCCGCCTGTTCTACAATAGGAGCAAGCAGCGCTTCCGCCTTCTTTTCATATTCTTCCCGTCTGCTCATATTTCCACCTGCCTTTCATACATCCGGCTACATTGAAAAGAGTGGACTGCGAAGTCCACTCTTATGTTATCCGTTATCATGTTATCTCCATAATAGCACCATCTAATAGGAAAAGCAAGGCTTTTTTTCCATCCCATGGCGCTTCCGTCCCGGAAAAACGGCTTTTCCAGGGATCAGATCCTGGGCTTTACGCCCTTTGTGTCGCGCTTCGCAAGACGCAGCCTGTTCAGGGAATAGGGCTTTTCATGGATGGTGACGGTATATTCCTGATGTCCTCCGAGAAGATAGGCATGTTCCAGGCAGTCTCCGCCGGAAAGCTTCATTCCCCGTACTCCTACCGCTGTTTTTTTCATGGATGAGATTTCTGTTTTCAGGAATTTGAGGAAATATCCGTTTTTGCTCTGAAGGACCACCTGCTCCATCTCCGACGCGCTTCCCACAAAGACCAGGGAATCCTCACCGGAAAGTTTTGTAGAAGCGATCGTCCTTTTTGCCACGTCAAATTCCGCTCCGTCCACAAGTTTGCACATGGACGCTTTTGTGACGAATAAAAGAACATCCTCTTTCAGTCTGCTCACAGGAGCCACATACAGGATCTGTTCCAAGCTGCTGTCATAATTGCCGAGATTGTCCGCCGGAACGCCCTTGTCCCTGAATCGTACCAGAGGAATGTCCGCGGCTTTTATGGTATGCATTTTCCCGTTGTCGGTAAACAGACAGATCTTGTCTGTATTCATGCAGGTAAAAAGATATCTGTTCTCATTATGCGCCGCTTCTTTGTTGCGCTCATAGGCGTTCTTGTCAATAAGCTTCATATAGCCGAAGCGGTCCATCAGGAAGCAGACTTCTGTCTCTTCCATTTTCTTTTCCTCATATACGGCTTCTTCCGCGTTTTCTATGGAAGTGCGGCGTTTTGTTCCGTATTCTTTTTTGATAGAATCCAGTTCACGGACGATCACCGCCGCCATGGATTCATAGTGATCCAGAATATCCTTGTAGGCAGCGATATTTTTCATGGTTTCCTGATATTCCGCCTCCAGCGCCTGTATCTCAAGACCGATCAGCTTATAAAGACGCATATCCAGGATCGCCGCCGCCTGTTTTTCTGTGAATTTCAGCTTTGCCGCCGCTTTTTCACTGGCTTTGCTCTTAAACCGGATCCCCTCCGTCACTCCGTTTACAAGGCAGTTCTTTACCTGCTCTCTGTTTTTGCTGCCTCTTAAGATCTCGATGATCAGATCGATCACGTCGCACGCCTTGATCAGGCCTTCCTGCACTTCCCGCTTTTCCGTTTCCCTTGCAAGAAGGGTATTGTATTTCCTGGTAGTGATCTCAAAAAGGAAGTCCACGTGATGTTCAATGATCTGTTTCAGATTCAGAGTCTCCGGCCTTCCGTCCGCCACCGCCAGCATATTGACGCCGAAGGTATCTTCCAGACGTGTCTTTTTGTAGAGCATATTCGTCAGATTTTCCACGTCCGTATCTTTTCTGAGCTCCAGGACAATACGGATCCCCTCTTTTGAGGACTGGTTGGAAATATCTGTAATATCTGTGGTTTTCTTTGTCTCCACAAGAGAAGCAACATCGTTCAGGAACTTTCCGATATTGGCGCCCAGCATGGTATAAGGAATCTCTGTGATCACCAGCTTCATCCGGCCTCCCGGAGCCTTTTCTATTTCCACCCGCCCGCGGATACGGATCTTTCCGGTTCCTGTTTCATATATTTTTTTCAGTTCGTCTTTGTTTACCACGATTCCGCCGGTAGGAAAATCCGGTCCCTTCAGGTACCGCATCAGTCCCCGCACGCTGATGGTATTGTCTTTCATGTAAGCTTTCACGGCGTCTATGACTTCCCCGAGATTATGGGGAGGAATACTGGTAGCCATTCCTACGGCAATACCGTCCGCTCCGTTCACCAGGATATTCGGGATCTTTACCGGAAGTACGGATGGCTCTTTTTCTGTTTCATCAAAGTTCGGCACAAAGTCCACTACATTTTTATCAAGATCGCCAAGAAAAACCTCCTGGGTCAGTTTTTCCAGACGGGCTTCCGTATATCGCATGGCTGCCGCTCCGTCTCCCTCTATGGAGCCGAAATTTCCGTGGCCGTCCACCAGCGTCTTTCCTTTTTTGAAATCCTGAGCCATTACCACCAGCGCTTCATAAATGGAGCTGTCTCCATGGGGATGGTATTTACCCATGGTATCTCCCACTATACGGGCGCATTTTCGATACGGGCGGTCATACCGGATGCCCAGTTCATACATATCATACAGAGTTCTTCTCTGGACAGGTTTCAGCCCGTCCCGCACATCCGGAAGCGCTCTGGAAATAATTACGCTCATCGCATAGTCAATATAGGATTTCTGCATGATCTCTGAATAATCTGCACGAATTACATTTTCCTGTTTTGTTTCCATAATCTGTTTCCCTCATATTTTGGCGGCCGAACCTGCGCAGTATCAGATCCGTTTTCTGCTCTCCGCAGAAACAGCCGCCCTCTGTATTAAATATCCAGTTCTGCGTCCGCCGCATGTTCGTAGATAAAGGCTCTTCTGGGCGGAACATCGCTTCCCATCAGAATTTCCGTGATACTGGATGCCATCCTGGCGTCCTCGATCTCCACACGCTTCATCCGTCTTGTCTCTGGATTCAGAGTCGTTTCCCAGAGCTGCTCTGCGTCCATTTCTCCTAAGCCTTTATATCTCTGCAGCGTAAAGCTTCCCGGTTTATGCTTCTTTCTGTATCTCTCAAGAGCTTTGTCGTCATAGAGATATTCTTCCGGTCCTTTTTTCGGCATGGCCTTGTAAAGAGGCGGCATAGCAATATATACATGTCCCTCTGTGATTAGATCC
>DWVA01000180.1 GCA_019120475.1 Candidatus Blautia intestinipullorum
TATCTTATCTCTCCTAAAATATAATGATCATTTTCAAATCTTTTTTATTATACTAGCATCTTTCCGCTTTTTCAACCGCAATCCGCGAACATCTTAAGATCGGACAGAAAGAAATCCGGCAAGACTCTGTCTGTTCTTACCGGATCTCCTTCGATATCCCGTCTCATGCGGGAACTGTGCCGTCCTTAAAGTGTGATCTCCACCCACTTATCTTCCGGATAATCAACCACAACGCAGTCGTTGAAATAGGTTCTCTCCGGGAGCACGATCAGCACGTGAGCCAGTTCTTTATGTACAGGGATTGCGCTTAAATGCCATACGCCTGTGTTCAGGAGCACCATAGTCCCCTGGGGTACCAGAAAAGCTTCCGTAAGCTCCGGAACCGCTTCCTTTCCGGCCGGAGCCACATGAACCACTACGTCGTCGTCAAGGCAGAGAACTCCCTCCTGAGTATAATTGTGATACTCCGCGCTGCTTACCACCATTTTTTCCGGTTTACGTATCAGCAGCGGAGAAAACGCTGTCTGCAGATTTCCGGAACAGTGCATTTTCAGCCTGTCCTGATAAAAATCTCCCAGACTGAAGCCTTCCGGATTCATAAGATCCGTAAAGCTTCCGAATTCTTTAAAATTTTCTGCTGTGATCGGTTTTGCCTTGATCTGTTTCATTTACATTTCCTCCCAATATTTTATATGTTTTCTGCTTTTTCAGCGCATTACCTTCAGGATTTCCAGACTTTTGAACTTTTTATCTGTATTTCTCTCCGTATATGTATAGATGATCCGTTTCAGTTCCGCCAGAACTTCTCCGTTTACGGCAAAAGTGTACAGTTTTCCCATTGGAGAGCAGACTATATAGCGCATGGCATAAAGAGCCGCTTCGGAAATACGCTCCGCGTCACGGACTCCTTTGGCACAGGAGCCGCATAAAAGGCCGTGATGAGCCTGGGAAAAAAAGAGTTCCTCCGGGGCAAGCCCGTCTTTTCCGCAGGATTCGCAGGAAAAAAGCTCCGGGCAGTATCCCTCTTCCGACATTGTGCGAAGTTCAAAAATACAGCGCACCAGCTCATTGTCCACATGAGGGTTCAAAAGCGCCTTTACCGTAACGTACAGAAGATTCATCATCTCCTTTTCGTCCGTTCCCTCCCGGCCGAAATAATCCGCCAGCTCCAGAAAGTAATACCCATAATAGATTCCCGGCTGCGCAGCAGCCAGTTCCACAAACTGGTGAATGACGCTGACCTGATTCAGGTTATAGCTCGTCCTTCCCTCATACAGGGTAAAGGTTCCGAATACAAAAGGATTGGCCGCCGCCATAAAAGGGCTGTTCATCCGTCTGGCGCCCCTTGCAAAGGCGGAGATCTTTCCCCGCTCCCTTGTAAGAAGCACAATACGCTTGTCATACTCTCCCACAGGCATAGCGGAGATCACCACACCCTGTACAGTAATCAGATCACTCATTCATCAAATTTCCTTTTTGTCATATCCGAAGTTCTTAATGAGAAAATCACTGTCCCGCCAGTCTTTTTTCACCTTTACCCAAAGCTTCAGATTTACTTTTGCCTCCAGCATTTTTTCCAGTTCGTAACGGGCGTTGCTTCCGATCTTTTTCAGCATGGCGCCCTGTTTGCCGATAATGATCCCCTTATGGGACTCACGCTCACAGATGATGGTGGCATCAATATCCACCAGCCTTTTTTTCCCCGGCCGTTCTTTCATCCGGTCGATGGCTACGGCGATTCCGTGAGGAATTTCCGCGTCCAGGGCATGAAGGGCTTTTTCTCTGATGATCTCCGCCGCGATCTGTCTCTGGGGCTGATCCGTTACCGTATCCTCATCATAGAACATCGGTCCATAAGGCAGATATTTAAGGATACAGGGAATGATATCCTCTGTGTTGACTGCGCGTAAAGCCGATACCGGAATGATCTCATCAAAATCATAGAGCTTCCGGTAGGTATCAATGGCCCTGGCGATCTCTTCTCTGTCTACCGTATCCACCTTGTTGATGATCAGAATAACCGGAAGATGGAGGCCCTTAAGCTGTTCCGCAATATGGCGTTCTCCAGCTCCGATAAAAGTAGTGGGCTCTACCAGCCAGAGGATCACATCTACATCCTTCAGCGTTCTTTCCGCCACCTGCACCATATATTCACCAAGCTTATTTTTTGCTTTGTGAATACCGGGGGTGTCCAGAAAGACAATCTGTCCGTCTTCGCAGGTATAGACCGTCTGGATACGGTTTCTGGTGGTCTGAGGTTTCTTGGAGGTGATGGCGATCTTCTGTCCGATCAGATGATTCATCAGCGTGGATTTTCCAACATTTGGCCTTCCGATAATAGCTGCAAATCCTGATTTAAAATTTTCTTTCATACTGTTCCGCTCCCGATCAAAGATTTAATCTCCCCGAAAATTTCCTTCTCCTTCTGCACAGCGGTTTCACTTCCCACCACACAGATGGCCTTCTCCTCCAGAATGGCCTCGATCAGCGGAGCCAGACCTCGGATATCTTCCACATCCGCCTGAAGGATCTCGTCCCTTTCTTTCTGGACCATCTCCTCCGTAATGCCGCAGAACCAGGCTGTTTTTGAGATGCTGCCCTGCATCTGCGGGGTTTTGGGAACGTCTTTGCCGCTGATCGTCCCAATGATATACTTGGTCATCTCTCTCTCTTCCGCCTGGAAGTTTCTCACATAATCCGGAATGCCCTGATATACCTCCAGCGTCCGTTTCAGATGCGGGTCGCGGTAGGATACAAAATAGCTTTCCCCGTTTCTGCGGAATCCGCACATGCATCCGTAAGCCCCGCCTTTTACACGGAGATTGATCCAGAGATAATCGTAGCTTAGCGCCACTTTAAGGATATTCAGCGCTCCGTGATAGGAAAGGCCTTTTTTCCGGAAGTTTCCGGTCTGTGCTACAAACTGCACCTGTCCGGATGTCATAAAGCCTTCGTTCTTCTTTTCACAGGACATTTTCTCCTGAGGCCGTTCCACTTCTTCTGTATGGAGGGTCTGTCTGAGTACTTTTACCTGCTTCTTTACCTGATCCAGAGATTCTCTTTCCCCTGTATAGCTGACAGAAAGATTTTCCGGCCGCAGGATTTCTCTTGTAAGAAGCTCAAGGTTTTCCACAATTTGTTCCTTACGCTGTTCAAATTCCTGCTCCAGCTTTTCTATGAACTGGTAATAGGCAATGCCTGACATGGCGTCCTGGAAAGCCGCCATGGGAAGACTGTAGGAAGACGCTCTCAGTACAGCCGTAGAATGCCCTCCGCTTACCAGATTCGCCTGTGCCCTTGATTTGACCTCCGCAATGATCTCGTAAAGCCGCTTCGTATCGTTCAGTTTGGAAGTGTTCAGGATCTCCCTGGCCATCTTGAATAAAACGTCGATCCTGGGATACATCACTTTGCCTCTGAGAGAGAAAAAGGCTTTGTAATCTTCTATAGAATCCGCCTGTTCAAAAACCTCCACGCCGCACTGGATGCCGCCGGTCTGGGCGTTGATCTCATTTGTCAGATCGCCGTAAGTGTAGCCTGCCGTATCCACATAGCCCAGGACAGATTTCAGGAGTCCCAGATATGGAACCTTTTCCGGCGCAAGCCCCTTCAGATCAAAGAGAAGATCCAGATAACCGATTCCGTTTGTGGGAACCTGATGATAGAGGAACAGGCTGCCGTCTACATCCAGCGGTTCATTATAAAATCCGGCCGCCTCTTTTTTGATGTCCTCCCGCTTCAGCATGGGAATGCATTTCTCCGCTCCTTCCGGTTCCGGCGCTTCCTGATATTCCTCAAGAGCCTTTGTCTTACGGACAAGTTCCTCCCTTTCTTCAAGGGAAAGTCCCTCGAGACGCTCCTGAAGCTTTTGTGCCAGAGCTTTTTCTTTCCGCGCCGCCAGCCCGCGGGAAGGGATCAGAGTGATCACGGAACTGTGAGGATTATTCAGAAGATACTTCTGTACCAGTTCTTCAAAATAGCCTTTTCCTGTCAGGGATTTCAGCTTTTCAAAAACTGGCAGGACCTGAGCTGACACAAACGCTTTTTCGTCACTGTAAAGCCAGGTTCCGAGAAAGGCCAGACTGTACATCAGACCTTTGGGGAAGGAGGAAAAATCTGCTTCCCTGTAACGGAATTCCATGTAGTTGATCCCGGCTTCCAGAGACTTTTTGTCAATGCCTTTTTCTACAAGATCTTTCAAAGTATCGCGGATCACGGAAAGGAACTGTTCTTTTTTGTCCGCCTCCGTTCCCTTGGCCACAATCTCAAAATACGGCTGACGGATACCGTCTCCGTAGGAACCGTAAATATCTGAGCCGATCCCCGCGTCTAAAAGAGCTTTCTTAAGCGGTGCTCCCGGCGCGCTTAAAAGAGCGTAATCCAGCACTTCAAAGGCCGTTCCGGTAAGAGTGTCCATTGCGTCTCCCACCACTACGCTGTATGCCAGGTAAGCGTTGTCTTTTTCGCTATCATTTTCCGCAACCGGATACTCCATTACAAGATCGCGGGTTTTCTCAAACGGTTTCTGTATGCGGATCTCGGAATCCACTTCCAACTTCTCAAAAGCAGAAAGATAGCGGCGGTCGATAAAGTCCAGCTTCTCCGCCATATCCATATTTCCATAAAGGTAGATATAGCTGTTTGAGGGATGATAATATGTGCGGTGAAAATCCAGGAATTCTTCATAGGAAAGATCCGGGATCACATCCGGATCTCCGCCGGACTCGCAGCCGTAGGCCGTATCCGGAAACAGAGAATCCATGATCTCTCTTTCAAGAACCTCGTCCGGAGAAGAAAAAGCACCTTTCATTTCATTATAGACCACACCGTTGTAGGTCAGCGGGCCTTCTGTATTTTCCAGATGATAACTCCATCCTTCCTGACGGAATATTTCTTCTTTCCTGTAAATATTAGGATAAAAAACAGCGTCCAGATAGACATGCATCAGATTCTGGAAATCCTGGTCGTTGCAGCTTGCCACCGGATAACATGTTTTATCCGGATACGTCATTGCATTCAAGAAAGTATTCAGGGAACCTTTCACAAGTTCCACAAAAGGATCTTTCAGAGGAAATTCCCTGGAACCGCAGAGTACGCTGTGTTCCAGGATATGCGCCACACCGGTGCTGTTTTTCGGCGGGGTGCGGAAGGCAATATTAAACACCTTATTTTCATCCTCATTTTCTATCGCCATTACTCTTGCCCCGGTTTTTCTGTGCCGAAGGAGATAGCCGGTGGAATGGATATCCTTCAGCTCCTCCTCTTTCAGGAGCTCATAAGCAGTTATTTTCTCTTTATTCATTCTTGCCTCCGGTTTTCTGTTTAGTATTTCTGTTTCTGCGGATGTTATTCCGGAAGTCCCCCTTCTCCCGGGAACTGGATCTCATAGATCTCCCTGGCCGCCTTTGTGATAAGTCCCAGCTCCTCTTGCATTCCCAGTTCTCCTGGCAGGCGGACTGCCGTCTCGTAAATGTCCTTCTGCAGTTTTGCTTTGGCGCTGTCCTTGCTGATCGTAATGATCCCGCAGATGATCGTATTGTAAGACTTATCGTGACTGCAGAGATTCATATACAAGTCCACCAGATGGCAGCATTCCCGGTAGAGAAGCTGTTCATGCAGCTCGCTTTTCTGCCGGATCTCATGGAATTTTACCGCTGCCAGTTCCTTGGTGATCTCTTTGCGGGCTCCTCTGGAACCTGTGA
>DWVA01000181.1 GCA_019120475.1 Candidatus Blautia intestinipullorum
TCTGATCGGTCCCAACGGGCAGCCTTTTGAAATCCAGATAAGAACCTTTGAAATGCATAAGACAGCGGAATACGGAATTGCCGCTCACTGGAAATATAAGGAGTCTTCCGACGGAAAGGTTCCGGTGGACAAAAGCGAAGAAGAAAAGCTTAACTGGCTGCGCCAGATACTGGAATGGCAGAGAGACATGTCTGACAACAGGGAGTTTATGAGCCTTCTGAAAAACGACCTGAACCTGTTTGCAGACAGCGTCTATTGCTTTACTCCCCAGGGGGATGTGAAAAATCTTCCCACAGGCTCTACGCCTATTGATTTTGCCTATTCGGTACACAGCGCGGTAGGAAACCGCATGGTGGGAGCCAGGGTAAACGGGAAGCTGGTTCCTATAGAATATGAGATCCAGAACGGAGACAGAATTGAGATCATTACTTCTCAGAATTCCCAGGGACCGAGCCGCGACTGGCTGAAGCTTGTAAAGAGTACTCAGGCAAAAAATAAGATCAATCAGTGGTTCAAAAAAGAACTGAAAGAGGATAATATCCTCAAAGGCAAGGAAATGCTTGCCCAGTATGCGAAATCAAAGGGGTATAAGATCAGTACCTATACAAAAAGCCAGTATCTGGAAGCCGTTATGCGAAAATACGGATTCCGGGACTGGGATTCCGTCCTTGCAGCCATCGGACACGGCGGCCTGAAGGAGGGACAGGTATTTAATAAGCTCATGGAAGCTTATGAAAAAGAAAATAAAAAGAAGATCACAGACGAGGAGGTTCTGGAGGCGGCGGCCGAGAACCAGGACAAGCTTCATATTGCCAAAGCAAAGGGCGGGATCGTAGTACGTGGAATCCACGACGTGGCAGTACGTTTTTCCAAGTGCTGCAGTCCGATCCCCGGAGACGAGATTGTGGGATTTGTCACAAGAGGACGGGGGATCACCATTCATCGTACAGACTGCGTTAATATCCTGAACATGTCGGAAACGGACAGAACCCGTCTTATTGAGGCGGAATGGCAGCAGACAGATACCAGGGTTTCTGAAAAATATATGGCGGAGCTTCAGATATACGCCAACAACAGGACAGGGCTTCTTGTCGATCTGTCAAAAATCTTTACTGAGCGTAAGATTGATATGAAAAATATTAACTGCCGTACCAACAAGCAGGATAAGGCGACGATCTCTGTCAGCTTTGAGATCGGAAGCAAGGAGGAACTGGCTTCTCTTGTGGAAAAAATCCGCCAGGTGGAAAGCGTTCTTGATGTGGAGCGTACCACTGGCTGATCCGGTATCCTGCCCGGAAGAAAGGAAAAGATATGAAAAATTTGGACTTGCAGAAATGTATTCTCGGCCCGGTAATGACAAATTGCTATTTCCTGAAAAACAAAGAGACAGGGGAGCTTTTGATCGTCGATCCGGCGGATCAGCCCCAGGTTATTATCGATAAAATAAAGGAAATGCAGGCAAAACCGGTAGGAATCCTATTGACCCACGGCCATTATGATCATATTCTGGCGGCCGCGGATATAAAAAAGGAATACGGGATTCCTGTCTATGCTTCCGCCATGGAAAGGGAAACATTGGAAAAACCTATGGTAAACCTGTCCGCGTTTCAGGGGAGGGCCTGTTCCCTGGAAGCCGACGTACAGCTCAGTGATCTTGAGGTGTTTGAGGCGGCCGGATTTTCCATTCAGACGGTCTATACTCCCGGACATACGGCGGGAAGCTGCTGTTACTATCTGAAAGAGGAAGATGTACTGTTCAGCGGCGATACACTGTTCCACGGATCGGTGGGACGGACGGACTTCCCGGGAGGAAGCACCGCGGAGATCGTCCGGAGCCTTCACAGGCTTCTGGATATGCTTCCCGAGGAGACAGAGGTTTATCCGGGGCATGACAGTTCCACTACCATCGGATACGAAAAGAGGTATAATCCCTTTGTTTAAAATCAGTATTTTATTTCTGGACAGAGAATTTGAACATGATATTTATGAACTGATCCGTGCTTTTTATCCGGAAAGCGAGATCAACGTCTCTTATACGCGCGAAGAACAGGACGCTGTAAGCGGAGATCTCCGTTTCCGGGTAGAAAAACAGGATCAGAACTGTCTGATCCATTACGACAGTGAAGAACACAGAGGTGTGATCAGCGCGGAATTCATACAGGGGCAGTCTTCGGATGCCCTTCTTTGCTGTAAGGATCCCCATGAGATACGAAAAGAAAATAAAGACACGATAAAGTATGCCCTCTATCAGCTTCTGGTGAAACTCACAGGAAGAACACTTCCCTGGGGAAACCTTACCGGGATCCGGCCTGCCAAGCTGGCGATGGGTATGATCGAATCGGGAATGAAGAATACCGAAGCGGCGAAAGAAATGCGGGAACGATATCTGGTAAGTCCGCAGAAGACCGCCCTTGCCATTACCATAGCCAACAGGGAGAGGGAGATCCTGAAAGATATCGATTATGAAAACGGGTACAGCCTTTATGTGGGGATTCCGTTCTGTCCCAGCATCTGTCTGTACTGTTCTTTCAGCTCTTATCCGCTGAAGCAGTGGAAAGACCGTGTGGACCTGTATCTGGACGCCCTTGTAAAGGAAATTCAGGCGGTTTCCCGGATGATGAAAGCAAAGGGCCGCGTCCTTGATACAATCTATATCGGCGGAGGAACGCCAACCACACTGGAACCGGATCAGCTGAAACGCCTTTTTGACGCGCTGGAGAACTCCTTCGGTTTTGACGGACTTGCGGAGTTTACAGTGGAGGCGGGGCGCCCGGACAGCATTACGGCAGAAAAACTTGCGATGATCCGGAACTATCCCGTGACCAGGATCTCTGTGAATCCCCAGACCATGAACCAGGAGACTCTGGATATCATCGGCAGACGGCATACTGTCCAGGAGACCAGACAGGCCTTCCTTCTGGCGAGAGAGCATGGATTTGACAATATCAATATGGATCTGATCGTCGGCCTTCCGGGAGAAGATATCTCCATGGTGGAAAATACGCTGAGAGAGATCCGGGAGCTCGCGCCGGACAGCATGACAGTTCATTCCCTCGCGGTGAAGCGCGCCGCCAGGCTGAATATTTTTAAAGACCGGTATCAGGAGATGACTTTTGAAAATAACCAGCAGATCATGGATCTTACCATGAAGACCGCGTACGAAATGGGAATGGGACCCTATTATCTGTACCGTCAGAAGAACATGAAGGGAAATTTTGAAAATGTAGGCTATGCAAAGGTTGACAAAGCCGGCATTTACAATATACTAATTATGGAGGAAAAACAGCCCATCATAGCGGTGGGCGCCGGCGGTTCCTCTAAGCTGGTCCATGACCGGGGAAAAAGGATAGAGCGTGTGGAAAACGTAAAAGACGTATGGAACTACATTACCCGTATTGACGAGATGATCGAACGAAAGAGAGCAGGTATAGAAGCCTGGCTGTAAGAGATGGGGAGGTGTACACCTTGGGAGCGGCACGCATAGATGCGGTGAGAGCGACGGAGAGGATCCTGGAATTCGACCTTTCTGTTGAACTGAATCACGGAATTGTTGTGAGCAACCTGGCGTATGCAGTGGCTTCAGAGATGGGACTGGAAGAAAGTGTCTGTTATGAGCTGGCAATCGCCGGAATGCTTCATGATATCGGGAAGCTGAAGCTTACCGGATATATCGACGGGAGAGAGCAGGATCCTCTTCTGATCGAGGAACTGAAATATGTGCGTATGCATTCCACTCTGGGATACGAGGAACTGAAAGGACAGGGGTATTCTGATTTTGTCCTGGAAAGTATCCTTTATCACCATGAGAATTATGACGGAAGCGGCTACCCCTCGAATCTTGCCGGAGAGGAGATCCCTCTGGGAGCGAGGATACTGAGGGTGTGCGATGTGTTTGCGGCGCTCAGCTCCGACCGGCCTTACAGGAGCGCTTTTGACATACATACGGTCATGGAGCTGATGATCGACGAGATCAAGAATTTTGATATGGAAATTTTCCTCGCTTTTCAGCGGGTGATACATAATACAAGAATAGCAGGAGGTCCAAATGGCGTTAAAGAAAAAACCGGTAACCGGTATGAAGGACATTTTACCAAAGGAGATGGAAATCCGTAATTATGTGATGAACATGATCCGTGAGACATACGGGAAATTCGGCTTTTCCTCAATCGAAACACCCTGTGTGGAACACATTGAGAATCTTTCCAGCAAGCAGGGCGGAGAAAACGAGAAACTGATCTTCAAGATCCTGAAAAGAGGAGAGAAACTGAAACTTGATACCGCGAAAGAGGAGGGAGACCTTGTGGACTCCGGCCTGCGCTACGACCTGACAGTGCCTCTTTCCCGATATTATTCAAACAATGCCAACGAGCTTCCGGCTCCTTTCAAGGCATTGCAGATGGGAAATGTGTGGAGAGCGGACCGTCCCCAGAGAGGACGTTTCCGTCAGTTTATGCAGTGCGATATCGATATCCTGGGCGAGCCGACTTACCTTGCGGAGATCGAACTGGTGCTGGCCACCACAACGCTTCTTGGAAAACTGGATTTTCATAATTTCACGATTCGCATCAACGACAGGAAGATCCTGAAGGCCATGGCCCAGTACAGCGGTTTTCCGGAAGAAAGTTTCGATACTGTATTCATCATTCTGGACAAAATGGACAAGATCGGCCTGGAGGGAGTTGCGGCGGAACTTGAAAAAGAAGGATTTTCAAAGGAAAGCATCGACACCTATCTCGGACTTTTCCGCGAGGTTACAGGGGACATCCAGGGCGTACGCTATCTGAAAGATAAACTGAAAGACGTTCTTGCTCCGGAGGTGGCGGAGGACCTGGAAACCATCATCACTTCCGTGGACGCTGTGAAGACGGCTGATTTCCGGATCGCCTTTGATCCCACTCTTGTGCGTGGAATGTCCTATTACACAGGACCGATTTTTGAGATCGCGATGGACGAGTTCGGCGGTTCTGTGGGAGGCGGCGGCCGGTACGACGAGATGATCGGCAAATTCACCGGTCAGAACACCTCTGCCTGCGGTTTTTCCATCGGTTTTGAAAGGATCGTCATGCTTCTTCTGGAAAGAGGATACGAGGTTCCGGGAACCGCGGAGAAGAAAGCTTTCCTCATAGAGAAAAACATGCCGGCGGACAAACTTCTCACGATCCTGAAACAGGCTGAAGAGGAGAGAAGCCGCGGCGTACAGGTGAATCTTTCCATTATGAAGAAGAATAAGAAATTCCAGAAAGAACAGCTGGCCGCGGAAGGCTATATGGAATTTGTAGAATTTTTCCGCGACAGAGTATAACAGGTATATAACGAAAAAGGAGACAGAAGCAATGGCTGAAAGTATGAAGGGACTGCACAGAACCTGCCGCTGTGCGGAAGTGACAAAGGAAATGACCGGCAGCAGTATCACGCTGATGGGATGGGTGCAGAAAGCCCGCAACAAAGGCGGTATCGTATTTGTTGACCTGAGAGACCGCTCTGGGATCATGCAGCTGATCTTCGAGAACGGCAGCATCGATGAAGCCGGATTTGAAAAAGCCGGAAAGCTGAGAAGTGAATTTGTGATCGCTGTAACCGGCGTGGTAGAGAAACGAGGCGGAGCGGTGAACGAACATCTTGCCACAGGCGAGTTGGAGCTGCGCGTAAATTCTCTGCGGGTGCTTTCTGAATCAGAAGTGCCGCCCTTCCCCATTGAGGAGAACAGCAAGACAAAAGACGAGATCCGTCTGAAATACCGTTATCTGGATCTGAGAAGGCCGGATCTTCAGAGAAATATCATGCTGAAGAGCAAAGTGGCAATGCTTACCAGAAAATTCTTCGCGGACGAAGGATTCCTGGAGATCGAGACGCCCATGCTGGGCAAGAGTACTCCGGAAGGAGCGCGGGATTATCTGGTGCCCTCCAGAATCCATCCCGGATGTTTCTACGGACTGCCCCAGTCTCCCCAGCTGTACAAACAGCTTCTGATGTGTTCCGGTTATGACCGCTATATCCAGATCGCCCGTTGTTTCCGGGATGAGGACCTCCGCGCGGACCGTCAGCCGGAGTTCACCCAGATCGACATGGAGCTTTCTTTCGTGGATGTGGACGACGTTATTGATGTGAATGAAAGATTCCTGGCATATCTTTTCAAAGAAGTGCTGGATGTGGATGTGAAGCTTCCGATCCAGAGGATCACATGGCAGGAAGCCATGGACCGGTTTGGTTCCGATAAACCAGATATGCGCTTTGGAATGGAACTTCACGATGTCAGCAGCGTGGTGAAAGACTGCGGATTCGGCGTGTTTAAAAACGCGCTTGAGGCAGGCGGAAGCGTCCGCGGCATCAACGCGGAAGGACAGGGGTGCATGCCCCGCAAGAAGATCGATAAGCTGGTAGAGTTCGCCAAAGGCTACGGAGCAAAAGGTCTGGCCTATATCGCCATTGCGGAAGACGGAACGAGAAAATCCTCCTTCGCCAAGTTTATGACAGAAGAAGAAATGGATGCACTGGTAAAAGCGATGGACGGAAAGCCGGGAGATCTTCTTCTCTTTGCGGCAGACCGCAGCAAAGTGGTTTATGACGTGCTGGGCGCTCTTCGTGTGGAACTTGCCAAACAGATGGATCTTCTGGACAAGAATGAGTACCGTTTTGTGTGGGTGACAGAATTCCCGCTTCTGGAGTGGAGTGAAGAAGAAAACCGCTTTACCGCTATGCACCACCCGTTTACCATGATGATGGACGAGGATATCCCTCTTCTTGACACGGATCTGGGCAAAGTCAGGGCAAAGGCATATGATATTGTACTGAACGGAAACGAGATCGGCGGAGGAAGCGTCAGAATCCATCAGAACGATATCCAGGAAAAAATGTTTGAAATGCTGGGCTTTACAAAGGAAGCTGCCTATGAGCAGTTCGGCTTCCTTCTGAACGCCTTTAAATATGGAGTTCCCCCTCACGCAGGACTGGCTTATGGCCTTGACCGGCTGGTAATGCTTATGGCTAAGGTGGACAGTATCCGTGACGTGATCGCCTTCCCCAAGGTGAAAGACGCCTCCTGTCTGATGACAGAATCTCCCAGCAGGGTAAGCGAGGCCCAGTTGGAAGAGCTGGGACTGGAAACTGTGCAGGAAAGTGAGACAAAAGAAGACTAGGCAGCGCGCTGTAAATAAAGAAATGAAAAAACAGGCAGAAACGGAAAGTGATCATCCGTCTGCCTGTTTTTTATATAACTTATGTATTATTATTCTTCTTCGTAGGAATCAGAGTCGTCGTAATCTTCCTCTTCGCCGGATACGGGAGTGGTTGACAGATTCCCGAAGATTCCTTCGCCAATGGCCTGTCCGTCATCCTGAAGCTTCCAGGACACGCCGTCGTTGATCAGATGGAAGGACACAGCAGAAGTAGTCGTTGCCGTATTGTTCTCGATATTTTTCAGAAGAAGCTCCAGTGATTTATTGTATCTTTTCTGGGATCCGTCGATAACCGCGTCAGGAGAAGCGAGATATTCTTCCAGTTCCGCCTGATATGCCTTTAGGATGGCGCTGCTGTCAAAGGTTGTCAGCTCCGCTTCCACTGTGGCGCGGTAGCTTTGTATATCGGAACCTGTGATTTTAAAGTCAAAATTGTTGTGAACCTGTTCGATCAGTGCTGATGCAATAGAGCTTTTGGCTTCGTCTGGAGCATTTAAAAGACTTTCTATGCCCAGATAATCGCTCATCTGATCCAGATCCATTTTTTTCAGGGTATTTAAATAGACGGTCAGCGTCTCTTCCGGTGAAAGCAGATCGCTGTCAGACAGATATGTCATAAGACCGCCGACAAGCTGATTTTCCAGATCGTGGGTCCGGACGATTTCCCAGTTTTCACTTTCTGTTCCTGTGTTCCTTAATTCCATGGTACAATCCGTTTTTACGGTTTTGTACTGGTTGTTCTTCAAAAGCTCATTCAGGATCAGATAGCGGGATTCCAGTGTGTCGGAAGACGTATCTTCCGTATCGTGGGAACCGGCGTCCTGAAGGATGGCGTCCTCCAGATGGGAAATGTCGAAATCTTTTGCCAGAGCCTTCGTATCGATGGTGGACAGCCTCAGTTTGGCAGAAGCCGTTTTGTGATTCTTGTCGACATTGATGCCAAGGATTTTATAATCGAAATCCTTGAAAAAAAGAGAAAAGACTTCTTCCACTTCAGTGGAAAGCCTGGTTTCTTCCGGGACATCCGGGAACAGCTCGTTATAAGAAACATATTTCTGTACGGTGTCTGTGTCAAGATTTTTCAGGAGATTCAGCTCATTGGTGATAACTTCTTTCACTTCCGCCTTATCTGTGTGGGAACAGCCGATGACTGCAAATGCGGCAAGGATGACCAGAAGGAAGGAGATCACTGATTTTGCCATCTTCATAAGTTTCTTTCCTTTCCAAAATATTCTTTTTTATTTTACCAGATGATGGTG
>DWVA01000182.1 GCA_019120475.1 Candidatus Blautia intestinipullorum
TCTTTACCGTTTCTGTCCTGATCCCCGACAAGCCCGGCGAGCTGGTACGGGTAGCCTCTATCATCGCGGATAACCAGGGCAACGTGATCAAGCTGGATCATAACCAGTTTGTGACCACCAACCGAAACGCCGCGGTGGAGCTTAAGGTAACAATGGAAGCTTATGGAACAGAACACAAGAACCAGATTGTAAAAGCTCTGGAGGACGCGGGCTGCAAGCCGAAGGTTATCCGGGCGAGTCTTTAGAAGACATAAATAAAAGGAGCGTTTCCGTTATCTTCATAAGGAGATGACAGAAACGCTCTTTTTTCCTGGCAGATATTTCGCTTTACAAAAGCCCGGCTTTTATTTTACTTCGACCAGCTCATATTCGTCGCTTCCGAGTCCGATCTTTTTGGCGTGTTCGATGCAGCTTCTCCAGTTCGTTGTGGGGAACATTGCGCCAAAGTGATCGTGGCCTTCGTGATCCGCCTCAGAAAGACAGGTGTTTGAGATTACCGGCTGGGCGTTTACCGCGTCGGCGCAGGCAACGTCCAGGGCAACGGGATCGAAGGAAGCAAAAAATCCAACGTCCGGCACAATAGCCGCGTCGTTTTCCGGATGGCAGTCGCAGTAAGGAGATACGTCGATCACAAGGTTAATATAAAAAGCAGGGCGCCCGTCTACAACAGCCTTCGTACACTCTGCAATCTTACAGTTCAGGACGTCGTTGGACTCGTCGGAAGCCGGAAGAACAGCGTCTTTCGGACAGACTCCGATGCATCTTCCGCAGCCTACGCATTTGTCGTGGTTGATAGCCGCCTTATTATCAGTAAATTCCGGCGCTCCGTGGGCGCAGATCTTTTCGCAGCGGTGGCAGCCGATGCAGAGCTCCTGGTCTACATGAGGCTTTCCTGCGCTGTGCATTTCCATTTTTCCGGCCCGGGAACCGCAGCCCATGCCGATGTTTTTCATTGTGCCGCCAAAACCGGTGCACTCATGGCCTTTGAAATGAGCCAGGGAAATGAAAACGTCAGCGTCCATAATGGCGCGTCCGATCTTTGCCTCCTTCACATATTCACCTCCCTCAACGGGAACATAGGCTTCATCGGTACCTTTCAGACCGTCTCCGATCAGAATATGGCATCCGGTAGAAAAGGGAGAATAGCCGTTGACATAGGCGCTTTCGATATGATCCAGAGCGTTTTTGCGCCCGCCTACATATAAAGTATTGCAGTCCGTCAGGAAAGGCTTGCCGCCCAGCTCCTTTACTACATCGGCGACGGCCTTCGCATAGTTAGGACGGAGATAGGCAAGGTTGCCTGGTTCACCGAAATGGATCTTGATGGCTGTATATTTTCCGTCAAAATCAATGTTTCCGATGCCGGCTTTTTTAATCAGACGTTTTAATTTATTGAGAAGCCCGTCCTCAAAACCGGTGCGCATAGTGGTATAGTAAACTTTTGATTTTTCCATGGAAGATCCTCCTTCGTTTTCTTATATTATAAAAATGATACTCTATATGGAGAAAATTGGCAAGAAGCGATTTTGGAACGGATCGGCTTCGGGATACTGACACGGATGTTCTGCAAAATGCCGAGAAATCAGATGATTTTTCATGGAATTTTGTCTTGCGTCCCGGTTTGTGGTAGGGTATATTGGACTTGAAATATATGATTCAGAAGGATAGAAATGAAAATAAAAAAATAAGGAGGATTTAAAGGGTGCATATGTCGTTGGAGGATTATAACAAAGCATACAAAGCCGGGAAAAAAGATTATCAGGCGAGACTTCTCAGAGGAGAACAGCCTACTTTAAAAGTGCTGGACGATATTCTTCCGCCCAGAGGCTCTTATTCGGAGGTTCCCCTGGGACTGGTGCAGATTCCCATTGACCAGATCGTCGGAACAAAAACAGGGGGAAGGAGCAGCGCCTTTGCGGGGAATTTTATGCCCATATTAAGAGAGGATACGGAGTTTGCGTATAAATGGGCGTCCTTAAGCGAAAGTCATCTGAATGAAGGCATCCGTGATCCAATTAAAGCTTACGAGTATATGAATAAATTTTATGTGGAGGAAGGCAATAAACGGGTAAGCGTCCTGAAATATTATGACGCCGTTTCTGTTCCGGGAAATGTGACCAGAATCCTGCCTCCGAAAACAGACGAAAAAGAAAACAAGATTTATTATGAGTTCGTGGACTTTTACGAGCTTTCCAAGGTAAACTATATCTGGTTTACAAAGCTGGGAAGTTTTGCGAAACTCCAGAATCTTCTGGGGAAAGAGCCGGACGAGGTATGGACGGACGAGGACAAACTTACTTTCAGCTCCGTCTATACAAGATTTGCGGCGGAATTCGAGGCGGCGGGAGGAAAGAAGCTTTCGATTACCCCGGGGGATGCTTTTCTGGCCTTCCTTACCGTATACGGATACAAGAATATCTGTGAAAAGACAGCCGGAGAGATGAAGACTATGGTGGCGAAAAGCTGGGAAGAATTCCATCTTCTGGAACATGATGACGAGATCGATCTGAAGATGGATCCTACAAAGGAAAAGAAGCCGCTTCTTACAAGACTGCTTCCGCTCAGTTCCCCGAAACTGAAGATTGCTTTTCTGTATGTAAAGACGCCGTCCTCTTCAGCCTGGACTTATGCCCATGAACTGGGCAGGCTCCACCTGGAACAGACTTTCCCTGATGAAGTCACTACTCTCTGCTATGAGAATCTGACTTCCGATCTGGTGGAAAAAGCCATACAGGACGCGATCAGCAAGGGCTGCAACATTATTTTTACCACTTCGCCGGAGTTTGTCCAGGGAAGCGTACAGGCGGCCATCGATCATCCGGACGTCCGGATACTGAACTGCTCTTTGAATACCTCCCACAGATATATCCGGACATATTATGCCAGAATGCACGAGGCGAAATTCCTGATGGGAGCCATAGCGGGAGCAATGTCGGAAAACGGCCGTCTGGCATATATCGCGGACTATCCTCTTTTTGGAACGATCGCCAATATCAACGCCTTTGCCCTGGGGGCAAGGATGATCAACCCGCGATCAAAAGTATATCTGGAATGGTCCACGCTGAAGGACGCAGATCTTGGAAAAGTGATGGACAGTATTTATGAAAAGGGTGTTTCCATTGTATCCGGAAGAGATATGGTCATACCGGAAGACGCTTCCCGGTACTTCGGCCTGTATCGGCTGGAAAACAGCACTCCTCATAATCTTGCCATGCCTTTGTGGCACTGGGGTAAATTCTACGAACAGCTTATCCGTACGATCATGGACGGAACATGGAAATACGACGACAGCAGCGCGGAGAAAAAAGCCATCAACTACTGGTGGGGAATGTCCGCGGGAGTGGTGGATGTGATCTGCTCCCAGAACCTTCCCATTGGCACCAAGCGTCTGGTGGATCTTTTAAAGGATACTATCGGAAGAGGAGAATTCAATCCGTTTTCCGGCATTCTGTATTCTCAGAACGGAGTGGTGCAGGAGGATCCGGGACGGAGCCTGCCTCCGGAGGAAATCATAAAAATGAACTGGCTTGCTGAAAATATCATCGGTTCTATTCCTGAGACAAAAGAATTGAAGGAACAGGCGAAACCGGTAATGCTCCAGCAGGGAATAGAAAAATAAAGGGGACTCCGGAATTTATGAAAATACTTGCAATCGCAGATGAAGAGTCAAAATATCTGTGGGATTACTTTGAAAAAAGCAAGCTGGAGGGGATTGATCTGATCATCTCCTGCGGTGATCTGGATCCCAGATATCTCTCTTTTCTTGCCACGTTTACTTCGGCGCCTGTGTTGTATGTCCATGGAAATCATGACGATAAATATGAAAGGATCCCTCCGGAGGGCTGTATCTGTATAGACGACCGGATTTACGTTTATGAAGGTGTGCGGATCCTGGGCCTGGGAGGGTCCATGCGATATAAACCGGGCAATTATCAGTTTACGGAACGGGAGATGAAAAAAAGAGTCAGAAAGCTTTGGCCAAAGCTGTGGTTCCGCGGCGGATTTGACATTCTGGTAACTCACGCGCCCGCCTACAGTCTGAACGACGGAAGGGACCTTCCGCACCAGGGATTTAAGATTTTCCTGAAGCTTCTGGATAAATACCGTCCGAAATATTTCCTTCACGGACATGTGCATATGAGCTACGGCAGGAATCATAAACGGTATGATAAATATCAGGATACCAACATCATCAATGCGTATGAACGGTGTATTTTTGAATTTGACACAGAAGAAGACGAAAAAAAAGAAGTGCTGGGGCAGGAATAATAAGCGAAAATTCAGGAAGAAAAAGATGTCAAGAAAAAACACTTGACATCTTTTCTGTTATAAGGTATGATACCCAAGGTGGTCAGCAGATGGAGAAGTTTGTAGAACAGACATTGTTGTATGATTTTTACGGGGAGCTTTTGACAGAGCGCCAGCAGCAGATATACGAAAGTGTGGTGCTGGAGGATTATTCCCTGAGTGAAGTGGCAGAGGAGCTTGGCATCAGCCGTCAGGGAGTGCACGATATGATCAAAAGGTGCAACCATACCCTGGAGGAATACGAGGGAAAGCTCCATTTAGTCGAAAAATTTATCCGGATCAGAGATCAGATACGAAGGATCCGCCAGCTTGCCGACGCATGTCAGGCGCAGGAGATCACGGATATTTCCAATGAGATATTAGAGGAGTTATAGAGAATGGCGTTTGAAAGCTTGACGGAAAAATTACAGAATGTATTTAAAAAGCTGAGAAGCAAAGGCCGTCTGACAGAGGATGACGTAAAAACAGCTCTCAAGGAAGTTAAGATGGCGCTGCTTGAGGCGGACGTAAACTTCAAGGTAGTGAAGCAGTTTACAAAAGCCGTCCAGGAACGCGCTGTGGGACAGGATGTGATGAGCGGACTGAATCCCGGTCAGATGGTGATCAAGATCGTAAACGAAGAATTGGTAAATCTGATGGGAAGCGAGACGACGGAGCTTCCTATTAAACCGGGAAACGACATTACCGTTCTTATGATGGCCGGACTTCAGGGAGCCGGTAAGACGACTACTGTAGCCAAACTGGCGGGCAAACTGAAATCCAAGGGCAAACGTCCTCTTCTTGTTGCCTGCGACGTATACCGTCCGGCGGCGAT
>DWVA01000183.1 GCA_019120475.1 Candidatus Blautia intestinipullorum
TGAACGCATCGGAATTATGCACGATTCTGGATCAGGAATATGGCATCAGTACGGATCGAAGAACGATATATACAGAGATGGGGATAGGGTGTTTGTTTCAGATTAACGTATATAGTGTATTTGATGAGGAAAATGAGGAAATCAAAAGAAATGCAATTAAATTGGTAAAAGAAAAAAGAGTGGCGTTTCTTGGTTCGGATGCCCACAGAACCATACACAGACCACCCAGTGTAAAATATGGTCTGCAGTTTTTATATGATTATTTTGAGAAAAATTATATAGATCAGATTGCATTTGGAAACGCAGAGAAACTACTGGGTCTGATGGAATAAAAAGGGGAGTGACAAAGCTATGTGGGAAAATTATCTGGCTTACAGGGACAGGATACAAAGCTTGATTGAACAGCGTGCCTGTTTTCCACCGGAAAATGAGCAGCTTGTAACAGCAGATGGTTTGAAAAACAAATTTTGTGCGGATGGTTCATTTCATGACTTTTATGGAGATACGATTGTATTTCGGCTTTCAGAAGATACGAAACAATTTCTTGGAGAAATTCAGACGTCTCTTTATGAACAGGCAGCAGGAATTTTATCAGAAAAGCTTCCTGTGAAATCTTTCCATATTACGCTTCATGATCTAAGCTCGTCGGTGTTTCAGCAGGATATTAGAACAGAAATGAAAACTCATCAGGACAGAATGCCAGAAATAATGCCCTTTTTAAGAAACAAAGGAACTGTTTGCTTAAAAGCAAAAGGTATGGTCAGTATGGTATCCAGTTCAATAGTGATGTTGTTTGAGCCGGCAAGTGCGGAAGACCATGATACCATTCAGGAGATGTATGAGTACATAGAAAAAATTTGCCCTTTGCCATATCCGCTCACTTTACATAGTACTCTTGCCTATTATAAACCGGGAATATATGCCCCCAAACAGTGGGGAAAATTGTATCAGTTGATTGACGTCTTTAACAGGAAATATGCAGGTAAAAGAAAGTTCGTAATGGATACTCATATGATGGAATATCAGGTATTTACTTCTATGAAGGATTACATAACGGCATATTGATCATATATTTTTATTCAAACATGGAGGAAAAATGAAAAATAAAATCGTAGTTTTGGGCGGGAGCTTTAATCCTCCAACGGTTGCCCATTTAAAGCTTATAAACAGTAGAGAAGAGGAGGAGAATCAATGGGATTGTTTGACAAATTATTTTCGAAAAATGATAAACCAGATAGAAAACAGGGAGATGCTTCAAGACGAAATATCAAATCCGGGGATGTGATTCAGACTATGCTGGTAAATGCAAAAGCGTGCCTGGATGATGACAGGCCGGAACAGGCTTTTGACCTTTATAAAAGTATTGTAGAGATGGCTTTGGATACCACTGCCCAGTACAATCTTGGAAGTCTGTACGCCCAGGGAAAGGGGACTGAACAGGACTTTTTACAAGCTGCTTATTGGTTTCATCAGGCTGTTCAAAATGGAGAGCCTGCAGCTGAAAAAATGCGTACGAAAAGTACGATGGACTATCTTCATCAGGATTTTGACCAGACAACTGCCCGTCAGCTTTATGAGAAGATGATCCGATACGCGTCACTGCTTTATCCAAGAGATAATAGAAATACTATTGTAGCAGAAAATTTGTATAACCTTGGAGCTTTTCATTTTAATAAAAAAGAGTATAAAGAGGCGGCGAAGCTGTTTCGGTCAGGGGCTGAGTTTGCTAATCACGGGGAATCCCAGAATTATTTGGCTGTTCTTTACAATGCAGGTTTGGGAGTAGAAAAAGATGACATTGCTGCTTTGTATTGGTTTGACCGTGCTACAGATAACGGTGTGGAAGTGTCAAAAAAAGACCGGGATGGAATACTAAATGCATATTATGAGAATTTTTCACCGGAGAAGTTTTATGATACGATGGATTATCTTGTAAAAGCCTGTGTGAGCGGCAGTGAAGAGATTCCTCAGGACCAGAAAAAGGCAAAATACTGGCGGAAACAGTGCGAACAGCTTTTGAAGGGCAGGAAAGAACAAGAGGAAACAAAACAGGCTGCACCTCCAAAGACATTGGAGGAACTGGTCCAGATTTGCCTCGATTATCTTCTTGAAAAAAGAGATGACGAAAGGCAAGGGGTTACTTTTCCTGTTCCAGGGACAGGTAATATTGCAAGGCTGTATGCTGGTCCTGTTGATAAAAGAAAAAATTCAAAATGGCATTATACTGTTGGAGTATGTAAAGATGGAACAGATATGATGGTATCTCATTACTTAAAAAGTGGTACAAGAGAAGAGGTTTGTGAATACGTAAAAACAGAAGAAAATAAGAGCAAGACAATTGAATCTGTAAAAAAATTAAGTGATAATGTAGATGAGAGATGGTCTTAGGAAAAGGAGGGAAATCGCAATGAGAAAATGGAAAATTTTGATGTGTCTTCTGTTATGTTCCGGGGCAGTTTTTGTTCCAGAGTACGGAAGCACTAAGGTCTATGCGGAAGTGAAAGCTGCTGATTATCTGCTTCCGGATGCAGATATCCGCTATTACACAGAGGATGAGATCAGCGATATGCCGGTAAAAATTCTCTGTTATGCAAAAAATGAAATTTACGCGAAACATGGAAGAAAATTCCAGTCAGAAGAGCTGCAGGAATATTTTGATTCACAGCCATGGTATTATGGAAAGATTGAACCGGGGGATTTTTCAGAAAGTGTTTTTAATGAGTATGAAAAAGCAAATATTCAATTACTGGCTGACAAAGAATTTGAACTGCAGAAGGGCGGATATGTGTTGGATCAGCCGGGTTATAATTTTGAGGACGTGGAAGATTATATTTATGGCTCGGGCAGTGGATTTGATATCGCATCCGGGTTGTCTCTTCATTCCAGTGAGGGAATGGCGCAATTTGAGACAGACTACTTTACCATTTCCCTTCCGGGAGACCTGGAATGGGACTATGAGATTGACGGCAGGGATTCTATTTCTTTTATTTACACTCCTGCAAAAGAGGCGGGCGTAGGTGGCAGATTCCTTGAAATCATTGCTTACGACTGGGGAGACAATGAGTATGAGGCATGGCCGCACTGGCAGATTGCGGGATTGGATGCGGACAAGAAATATATTGCCATTCTGCCCACAGATGTTCAGTATGACTATACAGACTCGGTCCAGACAGAAGAATACCAACGATTATTTAAATGTGCGGAAAGATGCGATCAGGATAATGAAAACACTATTTTCTTTGTAAAAAATCCATAATATAGATTTAGATTGGGAACAGAAGTTTATTAGTTTTATTTCAGGGAGAAGGGAAGCAGATGAAACTGGATAAAAGAAAATACAGAGATAAGATCAGAGGTTCTATGATGGGCGGTGCAGTGGGGGATGCGCTGGGCTATCCGGTAGAGTTTTTGTCCTATAAAGAGATATTAAAGCAATATCCGCCCAAGGGAATCCAGGCATATGAGCTTAACTTTAACACCAGAACTGCGCTGATTTCGGATGATACCCAGATGGCTCTTTTTACGGCAGCAGGTATTTTACTTGGAGATACGGGAGAAGGCTTTACAGATCAGGTTCGGATGTCTGTGTGGAAGGCTTACCAGGAGTGGCTGACAACACAGAGTTATAGATGCTGTAAATCTCAAAAGCCATATACGTGGCTGGCGGATATTCCGGAACTGAATCAAAACAGGGCGCTAGGGAATACCTGTATGGGTGCTTTAAAAGGAGGAATCCCCGGAAGTATCCAACAGCCCATTAATCACAGCAAAGGGTGTGGGGGCATTATGAGAGTGGCTCCCTTGGGACTGTATTATGAAGTAGATGACTTAGAGGAAAGAAAAAAAGTGGACAGGGCAGGTGCTGAGATTGCAGCTTTGACTCATACCCACCCATTAGGGTATATTCCGGCGGCAATCCTGACACATATTATCAGTGCGGTGGTCTATGAAGGCTGTACCTATGGGAACTGCCTGGAAGATATTGTAATGGAAGCAATAGAGGTCGTGCCGGATTTGTTTGAGGACAAGGAATATAATAATGAACTGCAGATGTTATTAAAAAAAGCAGTGGATTTGTCTAAAAACACATTTACGGATGAGGAAAATATCCGGAACCTTGGAGAAGGATGGACTGCAGAAGAAACACTGGCTATTGCCCTATACTGCAGTCTCAGGTATCCGGAAAGCTTTTCAGAAGGAATGATTGCGTCAGTAAATCATAAGGGAGACAGCGATTCTACAGGCGCGGTTACCGGGAATATCCTGGGAGCAGTCTGCGGGTACGAAAGAATAGAAGATAAATGGAAAAATAATCTGGAACTGAAAGGCCTCATTCTTGAAACGGCAGACAGGCTGTGCGAAGAATAAAGGAAAACATAATATAGGATTCGGGGAGACATTACGATGTTTGATATCAGTATTACAGTGGAAAATATTAACTTTGAAAAGACAATTTCTGCGTTAATGCCAGGCATACTACAAAAGTGCAGAAAAATATCTAAACCTAATCTGGTACTTAGGATGCTGTTGGAGATGGAAGACGATGCATTGACTGTACTTCTGGGAATTATGCAGAGACTTTCGGAAGATGCCAAGGTGGAACTTCTATGCCAGCTGATGAATGGGTATGGAGAAGTACTGACGGAAAAATTCAATGAATATCTGAAAAAGGATGCATTGGGGAGAAATTTCAGATTTCAAAGTATATACATGAGAAAAAGGAACAACGGAGTGGAGCTGGTAGGCTGCGGCGTACAGATTGATTATATGGCACTTCTTGACGAAGAGGAAGTGCGTGAAAAGATCAGTGATAAAGCAGCAGATTTTGTAGGATTTGGAAAATTTGGAAAAATACTTGCCAGGCAGGCTGGAAATGTACTGAAAACTGCAGTTGGGGCAGCGCCGGAGGAAGCGGAAAAGTTTGGGCTGAAACTGCTTCAGAGAGAGGATATAAAAGAAAGACTTTTAAAACTTGCTCAGGATGTTTTGGAGCAGAAAGGAATGGAAATGGAATTAAAGTCTCTTTTCCTGGAGCAGACAGAGGAGGAAGGAATAATATTGGAAAATAATTCCGGGACTATTGAAATTTCTCCCGAACTAGAGTTGGAGCTTATCAAAGCCCTGGCAGGATATGTCAGATCTGTTTTATAAAAGCGCATTGAGAGGGGGAAGAAAGGTGTCAGATTTGCAAAGATTTATTGACGCGCAGAATTATAATTATCAGTCTGCATTAGAAGAAATAAAAAACGGTAGAAAAACAAGCTGCTGGATGTGGTATGTATTTCCACAGATATGCGGGCTTGGGTACAGCCAAATGAGGTAGTTTCTGACGATCCGTATCTGGTATTTGGTTCACCGGATGATATGAAACTAAAATCTTCCATAAAGCAGTCATGCTTATCCTTAGCGACATCAATTCCAACGTAGATCATAAGAATACTCCTTAGTAATAGATTTAGATACTGTTTAGGACCACAGAGCTCTCTGTGCTTGTAACCTCGTTCTAAATTAACCGTCATGCGGTATCTAACTGATTAACAACTATACAAAGAGACTGTGGTTGGAGCCTTTCTTAAACCATCGAGTGGTAGGAGGCTTTCACCAATCCACAGTATCTCCAAACAGTATAGCATACAGACCTTG
>DWVA01000184.1 GCA_019120475.1 Candidatus Blautia intestinipullorum
TTTTCAAGACCGCCTCGTTATGACCACTTCGATATCTCTCCATATACAATTTTTACGCTTTTTCGCATTTGCTCTGTCAGCGCAGAAGTTATTCTATCATCAAAACATGCAGGTGTCAATATAGATTTTACATTTTTTGTAAAAACACTTTACATCTCTCATTTCCGCCTCATTTTCTCCTTCGGAAGAAGCTTTCCTTCCCCTTATTCTGTCTGTTTTGACTGATAGATATTCAGAAAAATTTCCGCTGTCGCCAGATCTTCCGGTGTTGTTATTTTCAGGTTCATATAGGAACCCTCCACAAGCCGGACCTTTCTTCCCGTTTCCTGCTCCACTACCATTGCATCGTCTGTAATCCGGGACATGTCCCTCTTTCTGATACTTTCATGGGCGTTTCTGATCAGAGAGTAGGAAAAAATCTGCGGAGTCTGGATTGTCCACACCTTTTTCCTGTCTGGCGTTTCCGAGACAAATCCCTCTTCATCTGATAGTTTTATCGTATCCTTAGAGGGCATTCCGATGACGCAGGCGCCTGTTTCCCTGACCCCGGCCATGCCTCTTTCCAATATTTCTTCTGTAATAAAAGGTCTTGCACCGTCATGGATCAGTACATAATCGCAGCGTCCGCAGGCCAAAAGCCCCGCATAGACAGAATCATAACGTTCTTTTCCCCCTGGGATCACCCCGGACACTTTAGAAAAACCATATTTATCTACAATTTCTTTTTTACAGTAGGAAATATCCTTCTCCCCTGTCACAAGAATAATATTTTGGATCAGAGGGCTTTCCTGAAAGCAGCGCAGAGAGTAATAGAGCAGCGGCTTCCCGCCGATCTCTAAAAACTGTTTCTGTATTTTACTGCGCATTCTTTTTCCCTGTCCTGCCGCCAGAACTATGGCCGTATTAATTTCCTGCTTCATAGAAATCCCCCGTCTTTCCTATTGTAAAAGGAAGCGTCTTTTTCTCCCCTACCGTTCTCCCAGCTTAAGATTGGGAACTGCGTTCAGATCCCATCCATGTCTTGTGCCCTTTTTGTATTCATAATACGCGGCAGCACCAATCATCGCCGCATTATCTGTACAGAAAATCGGTGACGGCCGATAAAATCTAAAGCCTTTCCGGGCGCAGGCATTTTCCATAGCGGCACGAAGTGTTCCATTAGAGGCAACGCCTCCTGCAATGGCAATCTTATCCATATGATAATCTTCTGCCGCCATCATGGTATGTTCCACCAGAACATCCACCACCGCTTTCTGAAAGGACGCCGCCAGATCCGCCCTGTTGACCTCTTCTCCTTTCATCTGCGCCTGATTCAGATAATTCAGGACTGCCGATTTTACACCGCTGAAACTGAAGTCATAGGGGCAGTCTCCCACCTTTGCCCTGGGAAAATCGATAGCGTCCGGATTTCCCTCTTTTGACAGTTTATCGATCTTCGGTCCTCCCGGATATCCCAGCCCTATCGCTCTTGCCACTTTATCAAAGGCTTCTCCTGCTGCATCGTCCCTGGTACGTCCCAGTATTTCAAACTCTCCGTAATCCTTTACGATTACCAGATGGGTGTGCCCCCCTGACACGATCAGGCAGAGGAAAGGCGGCTCCAGATCAGGATGCTCGATATAATTTGCCGAAACATGGCCTTCTATATGATGGACTCCCACAAGGGGAAGCTTTTTTGCATAGGCAATAGCCTTGGCTTCAGCTACTCCCACCAGAAGAGCGCCTACCAGCCCGGGACCATAGGTGACTCCCACAGCATCAAGCTGATCCAGAGATACTCCTGCCTCCGCCAGGGCCGCTTCTATCACCTGGTTGATCTTCTCAATATGCTTGCGGGATGCGATTTCCGGAACCACTCCGCCATACAGCTTATGCAGTTCTATCTGAGAAGAGATCACATTGGACAGAACAGTTCTTCCGTTTTTGACTACAGAAGCCGCCGTTTCATCACAGGAACTCTCAATCGCAAGAATCAATGTATCTTCCACTTTCATTCCTCCTCGAAGTTCAGTTCCACGCTTTTTCCGTCTTTACCCGGATAAGCCTCCGGAAAAATTTCTCTCACTGTTTCCATATAATCATCGGGACGGATCAGAGAAGGGCTGTAATGCGTCAGCCACATTTCCTTTACCCTGGCGTCCCGCGCAAGTACGGCCGCCTCCCGGAAAGTCATATGCTTATATCCTTTTGCTTTTTCCGCCTTGTCTTCCTCGCCGTACATACCTTCGCAGATAAACAGATCCGAATCCTTTGCGTTTCGCAGTATAGACTCTGTCGGTCTGGTATCTGTAGTATAAGTCAGCTTAATCCCTTTTCTCGCAGGTCCAAGGACCATATCCGGCGTATATATGATTCCGTTGTCCTCAATCGTCTGACCTTTTTGGAGCGGATTCCAGTATTTCAGCGGAATCTCCTTTTCTTTTGCTCTCTCCGGTGAAAATTTCCCCTGGCGGAGAATCTCCAGCGAGTAACCGTAACAGAGGACATTATGATTTACCTTGAAAGCAGTGATCCGGTATCCGTTCAGTTGAATTGTTTCTTCCGGCCCGGTGATTTCCATAAATTTGATTTCAAAAGGGAGTTCCGGCGCGATCACCCGCAGCGCATTTACCACCCGCTCCAGTCCTCTGGGCCCTATCAATGTCAGGGGCTCTCTCCGGTCCGCGTTTCCCATAGTGAGGAGCAGTCCCGGCAGACCGCTGATATGATCGCCGTGATAATGAGTAAAGCAGATCACATCGATTGGTTTAAAGCTCCACCCCTTTTCTTTTATGGCAACCTGGGTGCCTTCTCCGCAGTCAATCAAAAGACTGCTTCCATTATAGCGGGTCATAAGCGCCGTGAGCCACCTCCTGGGGAGGGGCATCATTCCGCCGGTTCCCACCAGACATACATCCAACATATAAGTTATCCTCTTCTAATTAAAATCTACCTCTTTGTCATCAGAACAGCAGCCTCTGTCGGCTCTGTATAATAATTTTTTCTAAGTCCGTCCTCCCGGAATCCCAGTCTCTGATACAGTCTTCTGGCTGAACCGTTGCTCTCCCGTACTTCCAGATGAACAGTGTGAATTCCATGCATCTTAGCTATCCGCAGCATGCTGTCCACGAGGAAATATCCGATGCCTTCTTTCTGGCGTTCCCTGCGCACTGCCACATTCAGGATATCCCCTTCGTCAAGCACTGTCATCATACTGCAGAAGCCCAGGATCTTTTCCTTCTCCTCTACTACAAAAAACATTGTGTCTTCTTTTATCAGATAGGTAAGAAAGCCTTCCCTGGTCCATGGTACGGCAAAAAGATCTTCTTCTATTTCCATTACCTGATCCAGATCTTCTACAAGCATTTCCCGAAATGTCATCTGTTTTCTCCTGCTTCGCTTTCCTTTCTTTTTTCACGCTCCGCCCGTTCTCTTTCCGCCTGGGACATACGAAGATAATCCGGAACATGCTCCGCGGCAGTCTGGATTTTTCCTTCCTCATAATATATCTGTCCAAGGGCGGCTACCGCAGAAGCACGCTGCTTGTTCACATGGGCGGGAGCAAAAGAGCAGGGCACTGTCAGTTTATCTTCAATCACTCCGTGGAATACAGGAACACCGTCGCCCAGAAAGATTACGTTCTTTCCATATTTATTCAGCTTTTCCAATAACTCTTCAATAGGAACCGCCATCTGCTTTTCCACTGTCACAAGCTTATGATCCTCAAAACAGTAGATTCCTGTGTATACCTGATTTCTTCTTGCATCCATGATGGGACAGATCAGTCCTTCCGCATCGTAAAGATTATAAGCCAGAGCCTCTACTGTGGGGACTCCGATCAAAGGCTTTTTAAGAGCCAGCCCCAGCCCTTTGGCCGTAGCGGAACCGATCCTGAGTCCGGTAAAAGATCCCGGTCCGGCCGCCACCGCTATGGCGTCTATCGTATTCAGATCCAGTTCCGTCATCTTCATAATCTCGTCCAGCATAGGAAGCAAAGTCTGAGAGTGTGTCTTTTTATAATTTACCGTATATTCCGCAACAAGATTTTCGTTTTCCACCACAGCTACAGAAGCTACGATCCCGGAGCTGTCCAATCCTAAAATCTTCATGATATTCTCACCACTTTCCTTTTTCTGAGCTGACCGGATCTCCGCCTGTTTTGTTTTCTCCGCCGAAATCCTCCGGAAGGCCCTCTACTGTGATCCGCCGGTAATCAAACCCCTGGGAGAGGTCTTTTTCTATACAGACAGAAATCCTTTTTTCCGGAAGGATTTCCCTGATCAGCTCCGCCCACTCGATCAGGCATACCCCCTGGCCGAAGAAATAATCGTCATAACC
Source organism: Candidatus Blautia intestinipullorum (assembly GCA_019120475.1). Classification (GTDB taxonomy): domain Bacteria; phylum Bacillota; class Clostridia; order Lachnospirales; family Lachnospiraceae; genus Blautia_A; species Blautia_A intestinipullorum. Next base: position 4,318 of record DWVA01000184.1, read on the forward strand.
GATCTCTTCCATTTCTTCTATATCCCCAATCCGGTATACATCAAAATGATAAAAGGGCAGCCTGCCCTCCTCATATACCTGTACGATTGTAAACGTAGGGCTGTTTACCGCTTCGGAAATTCCAAGTCCCGAGGCCACGCCCTGGGTAAATACAGTTTTTCCGACTCCCAGATCCCCGGTCAATGTGTAGATCTGCCCCGGCAGGGCAGCCTGCCCGATCTTTTTTCCCAGGGCAAAAGTTTCCTCAGGGCTTCTCGTTTCTATTACCATCTTTCCACCTTTTTCCTTGCAGAATTGTTCTTTGCATATTATAATAGAGCGAACAGAGAAAAACAATACTTTTTATAAAGGAGAATCAAACTATGGCAAATCCCATCGTAACCATCACTATGGAAAACGGCGATGTCATGAAGGCAGAGCTGTATCCGGAAATTGCCCCCAATACAGTAAACAATTTTATCAGCCTTGTGAAAAAGGGTTTTTATGACGGGCTGATCTTTCACCGTGTTATTAACGGATTTATGATCCAGGGCGGATGCCCCGAAGGTACGGGAATGGGCGGCCCGGGCTACAGCATCAAAGGTGAATTTGCCCAGAACGGCTTCGCCAATGATCTGTCTCATACTCCCGGCGTACTTTCCATGGCAAGAGCGATGCATCCGAATTCCGGCGGAAGCCAGTTTTTCATCATGCACAAAGCCGCTCCTCATCTGGACGGAAGCTATGCGGCTTTCGGCAAGATTATCGAGGGCATGGACGTAGTAAACCGTATTGCTGAGGAAGATACTGACTACAGCGACAGGCCACTGGACGACCAGGTAATGAAGACCGTTACTGTAGAGACTTTCGGTGTAGATTATCCGGAACCTGAAAAATGCTGAAAAGAGGGGAATTCCCCTCTTTTCAGCATTTT
>DWVA01000185.1 GCA_019120475.1 Candidatus Blautia intestinipullorum
GCTTCCGGCAGGAATTTGACGGGGCCCAGGATTATGACTTTATCTTCCGGTGCGTGGAACAGGCGGAAAAGGTGGGACATATTCCGGAGATCCTTTATCACTGGAGAACGCATAAGGCTTCCACGGCAGACAATCCGGCCAGTAAGATGTACGCCTTTGACGCCGGAAAACGGGCTATAGAGGCTCATCTGAAAAGAACAGGGGTAAAAGGGACAGTAAGTCATACGCCGGATCTGGGATTTTACCGGGTGACATATCCTGTTCAGGGCGAACCTCTGATCTCTGTCATCATTCCCAATAAGGATGAGAAGGAGACTCTGAAGACCTGCATAGAATCCATCCGTGAAAAAACAGAGTATTCCAACTACGAAATACTGATCATTGAAAACAACAGTACCACAGAAGAGATCTTTCAGTATTATAAAGAGCTTTCGGCAGATCCCCGTATCCGTCTGCTGAGATGGAAAAAGGAATTCAATTATTCTGCCATTAATAATTACGGCGTCCGTCAGGCAAAAGGAGAGTATCTGCTGTTTTTAAACAATGATGTGACAGTGATCACTCCGGGCTGGATGAAAGAGATGCTGGGAGTCTGTCAGCGCCCCGAGGTAGGCGCGGTGGGAGTAAAGCTGATCTATCCGGACAACACGATCCAGCATGCCGGATGTGTGATCGGAATCGGCGGGATTGCGGGACACATGTTTGTAGATATGCCCGCGAACAGGACCGGGTATCTTCATAAAGCGTCGCTGCTGCAGGATATGAGCGCTGTTACGGCAGCCTGCATGATGATGAAAAAAGATGTCTTTGATACCGCCGGGGGATTTACGGAAAAGCTGTCGGTGGCTTTTAACGATGTGGATCTCTGCCTGAAAGTCAGAGAAAACGGAAAACTGATCGTATATGATCCTTATGTTCAGCTTTACCACGCGGAATCAAAGACAAGAGGAGCCGAGGACAGCAAAGAGAAGGTACGCCGTTTCCAGGAAGAGATCGAGTATATGCGGAGCCGCTGGATCGGCATTCTGAAAAAGGGAGATCCCTATTACAATAAAAATCTTTCCCTGACAAAATGGAATTATTCACTTCGTCCTCTTCCGGGTATGACGAAGAAGGGGTAAGGAGGATTTATGAAGGTATCGGTGGTTATACCGAATTTTAACGGAATTGCTTTTCTGGACAGTGTTCTTGGAAGTCTTGAGGGACAGACGCTGAGGGATTTTGAAGTGATCCTTGTAGACAACGGCTCTTCAGATGGAAGCTGCTCCTTTGTGGCGGGGAATTATCCCTGGGTCCATATTCTGGAGCTGCCGGAAAACTTTGGCTTCTGCAAAGCGGTCAATGAAGGGATCAGAGCGGCCAAGGCTCCTTATGTACTGCTTCTGAATAATGATACGGAGGCGGAAGAAAACTTTGTAGAAGAAATGCTGGAGGCTCTGAAAAGGCATAAAAACGCTTTTTCCTGCGGGGCAAGGATGGTACAGTACCACGATAGGGACAGGCTGGACGATGCGGGAAATTTCTACTGCGCGCTGGGATGGTCCTATGCCCGGGGAAAAGGGAAAGATATTCATTCTTATGAAAAAGAAGAACGGATCTTCGCTTCCTGCGGAGGCGCCGCGATCTATAGAAAGAAAGTCCTGGAACAGATCGGGCTTTTTGATGAAGAGCATTTTGCTTATCTGGAAGATATTGATATCGGCTACCGGGCCAGAATCTACGGATATGAAAACTGGTACGCGCCGAAAGCTGTGGTCTACCATGTAGGCAGCGGCACCAGCGGATCGCGCTATAACCAGTTTAAAACAAGATATTCCTCGAGAAATAATATTTATCTGATCTACAAAAACATGCCTTTGCTGCAGATTATTCTGAATCTTCCGTTTCTGGCGGCCGGTTTCGGGATCAAGGCGCTGTTTTTCGCCGCGAAGGGAATGGGAAAAGAATATCTGGCGGGGATAAAAAACGGTTTTTCCATCAGCCGGAAGGGAAAAAAAGTCCCGTTTACTGTGAAACACCTTTCCAATTATGTAAAGATCCAGATAGAATTATGGGTAAATATTTTCCGGCGTTTTGCGGCGTAAGGAAGAAATTACAGGATTTCATTTTATTTTTATAAAATAAACAGGAAGATCATATTGATTTTAAAGTACAACTATTATAAGATAAACACTATGAAATGGATTGAGGTGGCAGAGATTGATTCAGGATAACCAGAAGAATTTCAGTCGTCTTCAGATGCTGATAGATGCTTTTGTCATCGCCGGTTCCTACGTGATCGCATGGATGATCCGTTTTATCGGGCCGTTTTCCTATTCGGCAGTGCGTACACTATCCTTTGAGCAGTATATGTTTGCCCTGATCTTTATCATTCCGGGCTACCTGCTTCTGTATCAGGCTTTCACGCTTTATGAGCCTATGCACATGCAGGGACGGAGGCTTGTTCTGGCAAATGTGATCAAGGCCAACGTGCTGGGGCTGCTGCTGATCGTATTTACGCTGTACATGCTGGAGGAAAGCGATTTTTCCCGACTGACGGTATATATTTTCTGTGTGATCAATATCATTCTGGAATGGTCCGTCCGCATGCTGATCTTCGCGGTGCTGCGGGATATGCGGAAAAAAGGCCATAACCAGAAACAGATCATACTGGTGGGATACAGCCGCGCGGCAGAAGAATATATTGACAGGATCCAGCAGAATCCCCAGTGGGGTTATGTTATCCGGGGAATCCTGGATGATAATGTTCCCGCCGGGACACTGTACAAAGGAGTAAAGGTGATCGGAAGGATCGCGAATCTTACCGTGATACTTCCGGCCAACAGACTGGACGAGATCGCGATCACACTGGGACTGAGCGAGTATTACCGCCTGGAAGAAATCGTCGCTATGTGCGAAAAGTCAGGCGTTCATACAAAATTTATTCCCGATTACAACAAAATCATACCTACCAAACCGTATACAGAAGATATTCTCGGCCTTCCGGTGATCAATATCCGGTACGTGCCTCTGAGCAATACCTTTAACGCCATGGTAAAGAGAGCCATGGATATTGCAGGGTCTATTGCGGCGATCATCGTGTCTTCTCCGGTAATGCTCCTGATGTGCATCCTGATCAAGCTTACGTCTCCCGGACCGCTGATCTATAAGCAGGAAAGGGTGGGCCTTCATAATAAGACATTTCGCATGTATAAGTTCCGTTCCATGGAGATCCAGCCTGAAGCAGAAGAGAAAAAGGCGTGGACGGTAAAGAATGATCCGCGGGTCACGGGAATCGGCAGATTTATGCGCAGGACAAGTATTGACGAGCTTCCGCAGCTTTTTAACATTCTGCGGGGAGATATGAGTCTGGTGGGGCCAAGACCGGAACGGCCTTTCTTTGTAGAAAAATTCCGGGAAGAAATACCGCGCTATATGGTAAAGCACCAGGTACGTCCGGGTCTTACCGGATGGGCTCAGGTAAACGGCTACCGGGGCGATACTTCTATCAGAAAACGGATTGATTATGACCTTTATTATATTGAAAACTGGACAATAGGATTTGACATAAAGATATTGTTTTTGACATTTTTTAAAGGTTTTATCAATAAAAATGCATATTAAAAGATAAGGGGAAAGAACATGGCAAAACCAAGATCCAAAACGAAAAAGATACTGTTTGCGGTAGAGATCATCGTTCTGCTGCTGTTTATCGGCGGTCTGTATGTTTACGGACAGTTGAATTCCAAACTGGATAAGGTCAACCAGCCGGTAATGGACGACAGTAAGATCCAGGTCAACCAGGAAGTTCAGGACGCTATCGATTCGGAAACTTCCAAGCTTACAGGTTATACCACTTACGCTCTGTTCGGCATTGATCACAGGGATAAAAATCCTGCCCTGGGAACAGAAAACAGCGATACCATGATCATTGCCAGTGTCAACAATGATACCAAGGATGTGAAGCTGGTTTCCGTATACAGAGACACGCTTCTGAATCTTGGAGACGGCACATATTCCAAGGCAAACGCGGCCTATGCTTACGGAGGCCCGGAGCAGGCGATCACCATGCTGAACACGAACCTGGACCTGAACATCACAGAATACGCGACGGTGAACTTCAATGCCCTGGCGGAGATCGTGGACTGTCTCGGCGGTCTGGATATGGATATGTCTTACGCGGAGATTGTCCATATGAACAATTACTGTCAGGAGACCTCAGAGGAAACAGGAAAGTCCTATACTCCTATCGAGCTTCCGGAAAGACCGGAGGATATCGAAAAGATCGACTACCGTTATCATCTGAACGGCGTCCAGGTAACCTCCTACTGCCGTATCCGTTATACGGCCAGCCTGGATATGGGACGTACGGAAAGACAGAGAAAAGTTATCCAGATGATCGTACAGAAGGCGAAAACTGCAGGATTGAGCACGATCTTTGACATCATGGATCAGGTGTTCCCCATGGTGACCACCTCTCTCAGCAAAACCGAGATCCTTCAGCTCCTGCCGACTATGATCGGTTACAGTATGAACGAGACGGTAGGTTTCCCGACCAACTATAAGTTCGCAACCGTGAAGGGAAGCGTGATCGTGCCTACTGATCTGGAATCCAATGTGATAGAGCTTCACAAGTTCCTTTATGGAGACGAGAATTACACGCCTTCTTCCACAGTTAAGGAAAACAGCCAGGAAATCCTGGATATTGTGGGAGGTACAGCAAATCTGAACGACACCCAGCCGGCTGTTACAGAAGAAACGGAAAATACAGGAGACGATACCGTGTTCTTCCAGAACGACGGAAGCGGATGGGCGGATACCACCGATCAGATCGCAAGCGATAACTCCGGAGATACCGGCTATGATCCCGGATATGAAGATCCCGGAACAGACGGAGGGGATACCAGCTATGATCCCGGAACCGGAGGAGATACTACCGGAGACGGAGGAGACACCGGTTATGATCCCGGAACCGGAGGCGGAGATGTCGGCGGAGGAGATACTACCGGAGGCGGAGACGTCGGCGGCGGAGATACCAGCGGAGGCGGAGACGTCGGCGGCGGAGATACCAGCGGAGGTGGAGACATCGGCGGAGGAGATACTACCGGAGGCGGAGATACCAGCGCCGGAGCAGACACCGGAGGCGGAGACGCGGCTGCAGGAGGAGCAGAACAAGCTGCATAGGAATCTTATTCAGGAGGGAATTTCTCGAAATGAGAAATTCCCTCCTGTTGACAGGAGAAAATATCATGAAAGAAAAGACAATCGATGTGATCATTCCCACCTATCATCCGGGGAAGGAATTTGCCGGGCTTTTGGATCGTCTGAAAAAACAGAGCCGTCCTGTAAGAAAAATCCTTGTCATGAACACAGAAGAAAAATTTTGGAATACCGGATGGGAGAAAAAGTATCCTGACCTTGAAGTGCATCATCTGAAAAAAGAAGAATTTGATCATGGCGGAACGAGAAAGAAAGCGGCGGAGCTTTCAGAAGCAGATATTATGGTATTTATGACTCAGGACGCTTTGCCTGCAGACAGAAAACTTATAGAAAACCTGGAAAAAGCTCTTGAATCGGAACCGGAGATCGGAGCGGCTTACGCCAGACAGCTTCCCAGAGAAGACTGCAGCTATATAGAAAAATATACAAGAGCCTTTAATTATCCGGAACAGCCCTCTGTGAAGTCGGAGGCGGATCTTCCTGTATACGGCATAAAAACTTTTTTCTGTTCCAATGTCTGCGCGGCGTACAAAAAAGAGATATACTTAAGGCTGGGAGGCTTTGTTCCCCGTACAATCTTTAACGAAGATATGATTTACGCCGCCGCCCTGATCCGCAGCGGATATTGGATAGCTTATGCGGCGGAGGCACAGGTCATCCATTCTCACAATTATTCCTGCGCGCAGCAGTTCCGGAGGAATTTCGATCTTGGAGTTTCCCAGGCCGAGCATCCGGAAATATTTGAGGGAGTGTCCTCGGAAGGGGAAGGAATGCGCCTTGTAAAAAGAACCTTCTGCCATTTGTTCCGGAACAGGAAATTCTGGATGGTACCGGGTTTTGTTGCTCAGAGCGCGTGTAAATATGCAGGATACCTTGCCGGAAAAAATTTCAGAAGGCTTCCTGACAAAATGATCCTGCGGTGTACCATGAGCCGCGATTACTGGAAATAAAAAATAATCCGGCCGGCGGAGGTACACTTATTTTTTAAAGAGTTGTCACATTTTGAACACAATTGCCTGATACACTGATTTCTATAAAAAGAGAAAACAGAAGAAGGGAGCAGTAATATGAACGACGATAGATTATGGGATCAGAATGCTCCACAAAATCGGAATGAAGAACAAACAGGCGGCGTACACGGAGAAGTCAGCCGCTATACCCATTATCAGATGCACCAGAGCAATTTTGACCTGCAGAAAAAACTTCCTCAGAAGAGTCCCAGGAAAAAGAAGGGGTTCTGGAAGAAACTTCCGGAAACAATAGCGCTGGCTGTTGTCTTCGGACTTGTGGCCGGAGGAGTCTTCCAGGGCGTGAATATGGCCGCGGACAGATATCTGGAACCGGATACACAGTTGTCGCTTTCGTCCGTGGAAACAGTCGATCAGGACGATGCAGACACGTCCCAGACCGGCACGTCCCAGACATCAGGTACAGTGGCTGGCGTGGCGCAGGCGGCGATGCCTTCTGTAGTTGCCATTACTTCAGTCAGTATCCAGGAGATCCCAAGCTTTTTCGGGATTTACGGCTTCGGAGGAACGCAGCAGTATTCCAGCGAGAGCAGCGGTTCCGGCATTATTGTCGGAGAAAACGACGATGAGCTTCTGATTGCTACGAATAATCATGTGGTAGAGGGAGCGGATACGCTGAGCGTATGTTTCATTGGAGACGACGCGGCAGACGCGGCGGAAGAGACAGAACAGATCGCAGGGATGTCGGACGGCATCAATATAGAGGACGCGGTCAGCGCAACGGTAAAAGGAACAGACAGCGCCAACGATCTGGCGGTGGTGTCTGTAAAAAAGGCGGATATCCCGGAGGATACCATGAGCCAGATAAAAATCGCCCAGATGGGAAATTCTGACAACCTTCAGGTAGGAGAACAGGTAGTTACTATTGGAAACGCCCTGGGTTACGGTCAATCTGTAACTTCCGGCTGGGTCAGCGCGCTGGACAGAAGCATTGAAACAGAGGACGGAACAAGCACAGGGCTGATACAGACGGATGCGGCTATTAATCCCGGCAACAGCGGAGGCGCTCTTCTTAATATGAACGGTGAGCTGATCGGGATCAATTCCGCGAAATATGCAGACAGCGCTGTAGAAGGAATGGGTTACGCGATCCCCATTTCCACAGCGCAGCCGATTCTGGAAAATCTGATGAACAGAGATAAGGTGGATACCTCCCAGGCCGGTTATCTGGGAGTGGGAATCCTGGATCTGTCCGCCCAGGCAATGAGCATGTATAATGTACCCTCAGGGGCGCTGATCTCTTATGTGGAAGAGGGAGGAGCGGCTGAAAGCGCAGGACTTCAGGTACGTGATATCATTACGGAATTTGACGGTCAGGCTGTGTCCGGAAAAGAAGATCTGTCAGAAAAGCTGCAGTATTATGCCGCAGGGGAAACGGTGGACGTAGTAGTTGCAAGAGCCGAGAACGGACAGTATGTGGAAAAGGATGTCAAGGTGACCATGGGAAGCATGCCGTGATCCGGCGGGCACAAAGGGCAAAAGCAGTTCCGGGTTTTTTATAAAAAGTTTAGTTTACAGTGACATGGGTTATGATATAATGGACGCATAGGCAGCGGATATCCAGGAAAGGGAAGGCTGCCTGTGCGTTCTTTATGTTTCCGAAGACTTTGGGCAGGCGGAACTAGAGAAAGCCCGGCGCGGGAAAATTTTTGGAGAACGTATGACAGACAGGTGAGAAAGGAGTTTATATGACGGATAAATATAGAGACGATATCATAGAAGGAGAAGATCAGGAGCAGGACGAGGAAAAAAGAGAACCGGAGAAATTCTGTTCCCTTTGCCGCAGACCGGAAAGCCAGGCAGGAAAAATGATCGACCTTCCCAATAATATACATATCTGTTCGGACTGCATGCAGAAAAGCTTTGACATGATGAACCAGCAGATGAACAAGGGGAATTTTAATTACGCGGATCTTCTGCATATGCCCGGAGTCAGCATGATCGATCTGACAGGACTGCAGAACCAGATGGCGCAGCCGAAAAAAGAGCCCCGGAAGAAAAAGGAAAAGCAGCAGGAGCCTGCGCTTGATCTGAAAAAGATCCCCGCGCCTCATAAGATAAAAGCTGCTCTGGACGAGTATGTGATCGGCCAGGAATATGCCAAGAAAGTAATGTCTGTAGCGGTGTATAATCACTATAAAAGGGTCGCCACAGATACGATGGACGAAATTGAAATCGAAAAATCAAATATGCTGATGATCGGGCCTACCGGATGCGGCAAGACATATCTTGTCAAAACCCTGGCAAAGCTTCTGGATGTGCCGCTTGCAATCGCCGACGCCACGTCTCTTACAGAAGCGGGATACATCGGAGACGATATCGAGAGCGTAGTTTCAAAGCTTCTGGCAGCCGCGGACAACGATGTTGAAAAAGCGGAACACGGGATCATTTTCATTGACGAGATCGATAAGATCGCCAAGAAGAAAAACACCAATCAGAGAGACGTAAGCGGCGAGGCTGTGCAGCAGGGAATGCTGAAGCTTCTGGAGGGAAGCGAGGTAGAGGTTCCGGTAGGGGCCAACAGCAAAAACGCTATGGTGCCTCTGGTGACAGTGAACACAAGAAACATTCTTTTTATCTGCGGCGGCGCGTTTCCGGATCTGGAAAATATTATCAAGGAACGGCTGAACAAACAGGCGTCTATCGGTTTTTACGCGGATCTGAAGGATAAGTACGACAATGATCCGCATCTTCTGGAGAAAGTAACAGTGGACGATCTCAGGACTTTCGGAATGATCCCGGAATTCCTCGGAAGGCTGCCGGTTATTTTTACCCTGGACGGACTGTCGGAAGAGATGCTGGTAAAAATTCTCCGCGAGCCGAGAAATGCTATACTTAAACAGTATCAGAAGCTTCTTGCGCTGGATGAGGTAAAACTGGAGTTTGATGAAGGCGCTCTCCACGCCATCGCAAAAATGGCCATGGAGAAAAAAACAGGCGCACGTGCTCTGAGAGCGATCCTGGAAGAATATATGCTGGATATCATGTATGAGATCCCGAAAGACGACAGTATCGGGCAGGTGATCATTACAAGAGAATATATTGAAGGAACCGGAGGACCAAAGATCCTGCTGAGAGGCCAGGAGGTTCCTCTCCTGGAAGCGCAGCAGGGCTGAATTTACGAATAAAACAGACAGATAAGGAGGATGGTTTTTATGGGAAAAGAATTTTTTGACGGTTTGGGAGAGGCGATTACAAAGACAGCCAGAGAACTGGGAGGACGGGCAGAAACTCTTTATGAGACGCAGAAGATGAAAAACAGGATTTCCGGAGAGGAACGTCAGATCCAGAAGATCATGGCGGAAATCGGGAAGATTATTTACAGGCGCTATCTGGACGGAACTCCTCTGGAGGATTCCCAGAAGATGCTCTGCGAGCAGATCGATCAGAGAATGGAGAAGATTGCCCGTTATAAGGAAAGTCTTGCGGGAGTAAAAGGGAGAAAAATCTGTCCGTCCTGCGGCAGCAGCGTAGACGGAAGCGCCTCTTTCTGTCCCCATTGCGGAGCTGCCTGCCCTACCCGTGAGACGGAGGCGGAAGCCGGAGACGTGGTAGAGGATACGGCGGAAGAAATGGATACGGAAGAACAGCCGGAGGAGGAATCTTCTGAAAACGACGCAGAAGAAAAAGCCCCGGAGCAGGACGGGAACGAAGAAAAGGAAGAAGATGCGGAAGGACAGCCGGAAGAGGAGTCCGTCAAGGAGGAGAACGCGGAAGCTGAAGAGTCAAAAACCGCCGGAGAAGAATAATGGGAGCACGGTGGGCGGAGACTGTCAGGCAGAAAAGAAGGAGTCCCGGCTTTGCCGTCTGTGTCAATCTTCTGGCAATGGCGGTCATGGTATTGCTGATGCGTCCGTCTTTTGAGACAAACGACGATATCGTTTTTGCGGAATTTGGAAGCGGACTGAGAGGCGTGAAGGACGCTCATCTGGTGTTCCAGAATTACATACTTGGGCTTTTGTACCGGTTTCTGTATCAGGTGACAGGAAGGCTGCCGTGGTATACTATAGTTCAGTACGCGGTGCTGCTGGCTGCCTTCAGTGCGGTGACTTATGTATTGATGAACAGGCTGGAGGGATATTCCGGCCTGTATCTTTCTGTGATCTTTTTGTGCTGCTTCGGATATGAAGCCTATATTCACATTCAGTTTACCAAGACTGCCGGAATCGCCGCAGCAGCGGCGGTGTTTCTCTTACTGCACCTTGTCAGCCGGGAGCGCTTTGCCCTCTGGGAATTCCTTTGGGGAATCGGTCTGGGATTTATGGGATTTTTGTACCGGGAAGACCAGTTCTGGGCCAGCAGCGCCCTGATGGCGGGAGCCGGAGTCTATTTCCTTTTGACACTGAAAAAGAAGTATTCTGGAAAGATGCTCAGAAAACTGGGAATCTGCGCCGGAAGTTTTATAATTCTTCTGATATCTGCGGCGGCTGCGGGAGCTGTGGATTCCTACATGTACAATGACAGCCAGTGGAAAGAGTACCAGGAGTTCAACGGGCTTAGGTCAAAACTTCTGGATTATGGATTCCCTGATTATGACAGCAGTGCAGAAACCTATCAGGAACTGGGGATCTCAAGGGAAGCCTATGAGCTGTACAAAACATGGAATTTTAATGATCCGGAAAAATTTACATCGGAAACAATGGAAAAGCTTGTCCGGGAAAAAACGGGGCGGACTTTCCATATATCCCAGGTTGTCAGCTTTTTAAAAAGATTCCCTTCTGATCTGTCAAAGCTTTCTATGGCATGGTTTGGGCTGGTTTTTCTGGCGGTGTGGCTGATATTTGCAGGGAAAAGTTTCAGCGCGGTGATCTCTCTGGCGTTTGAGGGAATTCTGCTGTGCGCGGTGTATTTTTATCTCTATTATCAGGGCAGATATATGGTGAACCGGGTAGATGTGGGACTCTGGTGCAGCGTATGTCTTGTGATTCTCTGGATCATTTCAGACAGGCGGCTGCGGGCGGAAAAAACCGGGATTTTTCTGTGCGCCGCAGTTCTTGCCGCCAGCCAGTTTATGTGGAAAGACGACTGGCGGATCACAACCTCCTCGATCCCGGAGGCGCGGGTCAGCCAGAGAGCAGTTCTGGAAACGATCGGAACAGATAAAGACCATGTTTATCTGGCGAAAAGCGGTACGGTTTCGGAAATTGTCTGTTACGGACCTTTTGACCGGATGCCGGAAAATCTTCTGGACAACCTTTACTGGCTGGGAGGCTGGGAGTGCCGTACTCCCGGAATTATAGAAAAAATGGAAGAACATGGGATTGTAAATCCATACAGAGACATGATCAACAATGACAGAGTGTACCTGATCGACAATCAGATCGACCTGACTCTGGCATATATCCGTGAGTATTATGACAGGGACGCAGAGGCTGTTTTTGTCAGGACGCTGGGAAATGTGGATCTCTATCAGATAAAAAGCTGAGATGTTTTTATTTTTCGTTTTCTTTCCGTAAAAATCATTATCGACTGCATTGTCTCCTTGTACATCAACACTGTGAGCCAAAAAGAAAATCCTGCATAAGATAAAGGAAAAGACGTTTCTGCAGTTCTGGTTTTACATAAAAATAACAGAGGAGCTGCGGAAATTTTGCCTGGAACGGCAGGAAAGGATGGAAAATGGATCTCGGCTTTTTGATGGATTATGTGAATCTGGTAACTCTGGGTATCTGCCTCTGCGTAGGCTTCGCCCTGAAATACGCAAAGCTTTTTGAGTGGATGGGGAATCAGTATATTCCCCTTTTAATGCTGCTTCTTGGAACCGCCATCAATCTTATGGCAAACTGGCCGGATATAAGCTCCGGAATTATCCTGGAAGGGATGATCTCCGGACTTGCATCCACCGGGTTTTACGAAATGCTGCGAAATATGCTGCGAAAAGACGGAAAAAAGAAGGAAGAGGGCTGAAAAAAGTTTTGCTCAGAATCAGGAGGGAAGTTTTATGGAAATAAAAGGGATCGACGTTTCTGCATGGCAGGGGCATATTGATTGGAAAACGGTAGCAGATTACGGGATGGGATTTGCTATTCTAAGGATCACAGAAGCGGGGAATGTAGTTGACAGTACATTTGAAGACAATTATACAGGATGTGTCCGATACAAAATTCCAGTGGGCGTATATAAATACAGTTATGCCATGACGGAGGAAGAATCCCGCAGAGAAGCGGAAAAAGTAATTGAAGTCCTGCATGGGAGAGAAATCCGTTTTCCTGTTTTTCTGGATCTGGAGTGGAACAGTCAGAGAACTCTGGGAGCGGCCGGAGTAGAAAAGATCGCAGAGGCATTTGAGAAGGTGATTACAAATGCCGGGTATAAATTCGGAATTTACTGCAATGTAGACTGGTATCAGACCATGATCAGCGCCAGCCTGAAGAAATATGATTTCTGGATCGCCCGGTACCCTGCAAATGATAATGGAACGCTTCAGGAACGCCTTCGTCCGGATTTCGGGGTGGGATGGCAATACAGCAGCAAGGCTGTGATCCCTGGGATCTCCGGTTATGTGGACAGAGATGTTTTTTATAAGGATTATGGAGAAGAGGAAAGCGGCGGAGAAGCGTCAGGGACGGTGGAAAGCAATGAAAACCCTCCGGAACTGTGGAAAAAGATGGAGGAGCTGATGAAAGAGCAGCTAGGGTATCTGGAGAAAAAATCCCCGAAAGATCTGGACAGCAAAACAGAAAACGCCGGTTATGGAAATTATACAAAGTATGCGAGAGACGTGGATAGCTGGGGACTTCCGGGATATCAGGGCCAACCCTGGTGCGCGGTATATCAGTTCTGGATCTGCGCAGAGGTGTTCGGCAGGGAAAAAGCGCTGAAAATCATGGGAAACGGATTTTATAACTGCAACAGTGTCCGCTCACATGCAAAAGCAGAAGGAACCTGGCATACAGAACCGAGACTCGGCGCCCTGGTAAATTTCCGCAATGGAGCCCATATGGGGCGTATCATCCGTATCACAGAAAAAATCATTTATACAAACGAAGGAAACACTTCGTCAGGAAAACTGAATAACGTGGAGGCAAATGGAGGCAGTGTGGCGGAAAAGTCCTATACCATAGGGAATCCTCAAATTGATGGATATGTGTGGATCGATTACGGTTCAGGAAGCGGAACTACAGAAGAAAGCCGGTGGAAAGCAGTCGGAACCGCTGTGTCTACAGTGGATAACCTTTTTGTAAGAGCAAGGCCTAATGGAGAAGTCCTGGGAGAATTGATGAAAGGAAATCGTTTTGAGATCAATGGGGTGGTATCGGGAGACTGGATGCAGATTATGGCAGCGAATATTGGAGTTGGCTGGGTGGCGTCAAGATATACCAAAAAAGACGGAGAGAGTGCGGAAGATGTGGAAATCGCTGATAAGCAGGATAAAAAACAACGCCTTTTCGTGGGAAAAGTAACGGCTTCTGTTCTGAATGTCCGCAGTTGGGCGGGAACAGAGTATCCGCAGATCCGCTCTTATCCCATACTGAAAAGAGGAAATCTTGTAGACGTAATGAATTTCACACAGACAGCGGCGGACGGCAGCTTCTGGTATTACATCCGGATCGCGGGAAAATATTACGGATTTGCGGCTTCACAGTACATTCAGAGGCAGTGAGGCGGAAAAAAGACATAATAAATACGGGAAACCTCAGTAAAATCAAG
>DWVA01000186.1 GCA_019120475.1 Candidatus Blautia intestinipullorum
TACTGATCTGGGACGCATGACGAAGGTGCTGTCAATGCGGGCGTCTTCTCCTTCTGGGTAGCAGTATCTGCCGTTTCCGTCCCCGTAAGTGTTCACACTGAGATGCCAGCAGATACGTCCGTGATGATTGGGAAGAGTGATCTCTACATCCTCCCAGTAGGTGTTGATGGAAATGCAGACCAGGTCGTCGCATCCTTTTTCTTTATCGTATCCGGCGAAAGCTACGGAAAAGGTCCTGGAATTCCGGGGCATGGAGCTGTCGTCGCCGTAAATGCCGTAAGTGCGCAGAGGCTTCATGCCGCAGACCGCATCGGAAAGTTTTTTGCGGATAACCCGGTGTTCATGTCGGTAGGCGATCATAAATTTGAAAAATTCAAAAAGATCTCTGTTTTTCTCCAGCAGCGACCAGTCTATCCAGGAAATTTCGTTATCCTGGCAATAACTGTTGTTATTGCCGAATTTCGTATTGCCGAATTCATCTCCGGAAAGAAACATAGGAGTTCCGCGGCTGCACATTAAAACAGCGCAGGCATTGCGGATCATGCGGCGGCGCAGCGCCAGAACTTCCGGATCGTCAGTAGGGCCCTCGGCGCCACAGTTCCAGCTCCGGTTGTCGTTGGAGCCGTCTGTATTGTCCCAGCCGTTGGCCTCGTTGTGTTTGTTGTTGTAGGCATAGAGATCGTACAAGGTAAAACCGTCGTGGCAGGTCAGGAAATTTACGCAGGAATTATATCCCGCATAGCCGCTTTCATCTTCATCGTGGTAATCGCCGTACATATCTCCGGAGCCAAGAATACTCCATGCGGCGTCAAGGGAAAGCCAGGAATCTCCTTTAAGGAAGCCTCTGAGCGCGTCCCGGTAGCGGCCGTTCCATTCCGCCCACCGTCCGCTGGCAGGAAAGCTTCCCACCTGATACATGCCTCCGGCATCCCAGGCTTCAGCGATCAGTTTCACATTTCTGAGAAGAGGATCCGCCGCCAAAGTGCGGAGAAGAGGAGGATTGTTCATCGGAGAGCCGTCCTCGTTCCGGCCGAGAATACTTGCCAGGTCGAAGCGGAAACCGTCTACCCGGTAATTGACCGTCCAGTAGCGCAGACATTCCAGGATAAGCTGCTGCACTACAGGATGATTGCAGTTCAGCGTGTTTCCGCAGCCGCTGAAATTGTAGTAATCTCCGTCAGGAGTAAGCATATAGTAAATATTGTTGTCCAGTCCTTTGAAACAGAAGGTGGAACCTTTTTCATTTCCCTCTGCCGTATGGTTGAACACTACGTCCAGGATGACTTCAATCCCATTGTCATGAAGGGCTTTGATGAGCGTTTTCAGTTCCGTACCTTCCCTGTTGTATTCGTTTGCGGCAGTGTAGCTGCTGTTCGGGGAGAAAAAGCATACCGTATTATATCCCCAGTATTCCAGAAGACGCTGGCCGTTATGATAGCGGGCGTTTACTGTCTCGTCAAATTCAAAAATAGGCATCAGCTCTACCGCGTTGACTCCCAGTTCTTTCAGGTAAGGGATTTTTTCCATAAGTCCCGCAAAAGTTCCGTTGTGTCTGACACCGGAGGATTCATGCTTTGTAAAGCCCCGGACATGGAGTTCATAGATCACAAGATCGCACAGCTCCCGGTCGGACTGCGGCATGTCTCCCCAGTCAAAGGTATCCTCCACCACTCTGGCGTGATAAGTATGCTCCCAGTGCGTTCCCCAGATCCTCTGTCCGGCGACAGCCCGGGCATAGGGATCCAGAAGAATCTTTGTGCGGTCAAAAAGCAGTCCCTTTTCCGGATGGTAGGGACCGTCTACCCGATAGGCATATTCAAAATCCTCGATGTTCAGGCCGTAGACGATCATGGAGTAAACATCCCCGATCTTATATGCGTCAGGGAATGGGATCACAGCGAAAGGCTTCTCCTGGGCGTTGTGAAAGAGAAGAAGCTCACAGGAGGTTCCTCCGCAGGTGTGGATCGTAAAATTTACCCCGTTCTGAAGAGCAGTGGCGCCGTTCAGGTCAAACATTCCCGGACTTACAGGGAAACCGGAAATTTCTGCCGTAGGATAGACGGCCAGGGGATACTCGGATATAAATTTCTGATGATAAGATTTCATATGTCAGTCTCCGTTTCTATAGAAAAATTCTCTGAATCTCGAAAAATGTACTTTTATTTCTTTATTTCTCTATTGTAGCACGATTTTGTAAATTGGGACAGGCAGCCGGCGTTTATTTTTGGCTTTGATAAAAAATTTCTATTTTTCTGATCTTGGTTGCGGTTGTCCCGGAGGTGGGGGTATAATGAAGAAAAGCTGCATACGGCTCGGATGATAAGGCTGAAACAAAGAGCTTTGAAAAACAGAAAAAACGGGAGGGAGACGGATGAGGATAGAATGGCTGCATATCAGAAATTTCAGATTTATCCGGGATCTGGAGATCCGGGATATTGAAAACGCACTGATCCTGGTAGGAAAAAACAATGTGGGAAAAACGGCTGTTCTGAGCGCTCTCTGCGCAGTAGGAGGGCAGTACGAGATATCCCTGTCCGATTTTAACGAGAAGAAACAGAACGTGGAAATCGATATCTCCCTTGGCATAACAGAAGAAGATTTAAAACTTCTCCACCGACAGAAGAAAGTCAGTTCCTACCGCAGACCGGAAATCTGGATGAGGGAATTCCGGAAAAAACTTCCTTCCTATCAGGACGGAGTGCTGACATTTTCCTTTTCCGCCAATTATCACGGGAGGGTTCGTCTGAACGACGGATATCATAAGCATAATCCTGTGATCAGGGAGGTTTTTCCAAAAATCTATTATGTGGACAGCCAGAGAGATATTGAAGGGATCCAGGATACGCTTTTGTCTTTTATGGAAGACGACCTTCTGAATCAGATGCGTTCGGACTGCTGTATTTTTGAACGCTCAAAAAAGTGCAGGCATTGTTTTTCCTGTATAGGACTGATCACCCGTAAAACCCCTGACGAACTTAATGCTTTTGAAACACAGAAGCTTTTGGAGTACAAACTGTACCAATTGAACCTGGATGATTTTTCCACAAAGGTAAATGAGAACTTCCGAAGCAACGGCGGCATGCCGGGAACACTCCAATATGAGCTGACCTGCAATACGGATCGTATTTTTCAGGTGAACGCGCATTTTAATCCCAGAGGCCCCCGGGAGGAAGAGCCGGTAGCCTCCTTTGGGAAGGGGATGCGCAGCATTTATCTTTTGTCATTGCTGGAAACCTACCTTCAGGACGAAAAAAGGATTCCGGGGCTGATTTTGATGGAAGATCCGGAAATTTTCCTTCATCCCAGCCTGCAGAAAAAGTCCAGCGAGATCCTGTACCGCCTGTCCACCAGAAGCCAGGTGATTTTTACCACCCATTCTCCAAACCTTCTGTTCCAGTTCCATTCCAGACAGATCCGGCAGATGGTGCTTGACGGGGAAGGATATTCCGTGATCCGGGAACAGACGGATCTGGCGGCGATTCTGGACGATCTGGGCTTTTCGGCCAGCGATCTTATGAATGTCAGCTTTGTGTTTATTGTAGAGGGAAAGCAGGACAAAAGCAGGCTGCCTCTTCTGCTGGAAAAATACTATTCAGAAATTTACGATGAGGATGGCAATCTTTCGAGAATCGCCATTATCTCTACGAATAGCTGCACAAACATTAAAACCTACGCGAATCTGAAATATATGAATCAGACTTATCTGAGAGATAATTTTCTTATGATAAGAGACGGAGACGGAAAAGATCCGGAGGAACTGGCCGGGTCTCTCTGCCGTTACTACGAAAAGAGAAACCAGGAGGATGCGGACCGTCTGCCGAGGGTGACAAGAGATAATGTACTGATCCTGAAATATTATTCTTTTGAAAATTATTTCCTGGATCCCGCCGTTATGACGGAGATTGGAGTGATCCAGTCGGAAGAGGCGTTTTACAGGATCCTTTTTGAAAAATGGCAGGAATATCTGTACCGCCTGAAAAGCGGGCGCCATCTGACGGAGATCCTGGGCCGTCCTCTGGCCGATGTGCAGGACGTGAAAGAACATATGGAAGAGATACGGACATACATCAGAGGCCATAATCTTTATGACATATTTTACGGACGTTTCCGCAAAAATGAAGAGGAGATCCTGCGGGCTTATATAAAGGCCGCGCCAAGAGAGACCTTCCAGGATATTCTGGATGCGGTAGACCGATTCGTATACTTTGAGAACCGGAAGATTTAAAGATATTCGTCTGTATAAAATAGGGAAAAACGCTCCTGGAAAGGCGAAAAAAATTTTATTGGAAGTTTGTGAAAATTTTTGTAAAAAAAGTGTTGACATTTGGAAAACCCTATAATATAATATGACTTGCGTCAAACGAGCAAAGAAAATTTCATACCGTTACGGGGTGTGGCTCAGCTTGGCTAGAGCGCCTGGTTTGGGACC
>DWVA01000187.1 GCA_019120475.1 Candidatus Blautia intestinipullorum
GAGATCAAAAGCTGCGGCACCTGCCTGAATTATTACGGTATTTCTGATAAACTGAAGGTGGGGGAAGTGACGAACATGTACGATATTGTAGAGACACTTGCCGCAGCGTCAAAAGTGATAAAGCCATGATCGTCAAAACAGAAAGGTGGATCCTTACCTTTTACAATACCAGCGGAGCTATTGCCGTGGAACGGTTTTGTAAAGCGAAGGGGATTCCGGGACGTCTTCTTCCGGTGCCGCGGGAAATTTCCGCAAGCTGCGGACTTGCCTGGGCTGTTCCGGCGGAAGAGAAGGACAGGATGTCGGAAGTCATGGAGAATTTTCCGGAGGAAATAGAGGGCGTTTATCAGATAAAACTGTAAAAAGAAAAGAGTGATGAAAATGAAGGAATATGAAGTGATCTGGGAAATATTTAATAAATGTCCCAGAAATCAGATGCGGGACGTGTTTGTGGAAGAAGTGGAGATTGAAGACCCGGAGGAATATATAAAGAAAAAGTTCCAGGGCAAAGACGTTTCCTATGAAAAGACAGTGCTGAAGGACGGAACGGTGATCTTTGACATTCTTACGTCCCAGATAAAACAGAGATGCTCCTTTACAGAAATTTAGGTGCTGTGCTATAATGACATTTGTGCGGCGGAAAGGAGAAACATGAGCGAAAAAAATGAAAAACATCATCACAGCCATGCACAGACGAAGGCTGTACTTAACCGCCTTTCCAGAGCCATTGGCCATCTGGAATCCATCAAACGTATGGTAGAGGACGGGCGGGACTGTTCTGAGGTTCTGATCCAGCTTTCGGCAGTGAAATCCGCCATTAATAATACGGGAAAGATCATTCTCCAGGATCATATCGAACACTGTATCGTGGATGCCGTAGAGCATGGGGACAGGGACGCCATAAAGGAACTGGAGAAGGCGATCGACAGATTCATGAAATAAGATTTTATACCTGAACGGAGACACAGTAAAGAAACAGATATGTGCCGATGTCAGATAAATAAAGATATCAGAAGGAGAAGTAAAATGGCAAAAGAATGTAACAGTACTACATGTGACAAGTCAAGCTGTGAAGGCTGCTCACAGAAAAATAAGCCTCAGGATCTGAGAGCCGCAGCCAACGCTTTGTCTGCTGTGAAGCATGTTGTGGGAATCGTCAGCGGAAAAGGAGGCGTAGGAAAATCCTTTGTAACAGCGTCTCTGGCAAACCGCATGGCGGCAAAGGGAATGAAAGTCGGTATTCTTGACGCGGATATCACAGGACCGTCCATTCCGAAAATGTATGGTCTGAAAGGTGCGGCCCAGGCGGATGATAACGGCATTTACCCTATGGAAACAGAGAATGGGATCAAAGTGATCTCTATTAACCTGATGCTTCCTACCGAGGATACGCCGGTAATCTGGAGAGGACCGATCCTGGCGAATATGGTAAAACAGTTCTGGACAGATGTGGTATGGGGACCGCTTGACTATCTTTTTGTGGATATGCCTCCGGGAACAGGAGATGTTCCTCTGACAGTATTCCAGTCCCTTCCTGTGGACGGAATCGTGATCGTAAGCTCCCCTCAGGATCTTGTCCGCATGATCGTGAAAAAAGCGTATAACATGGCGGAGATGATGAAAATTCCGGTTCTCGGGATCGTAGAGAATTACAGCTATGTAAAATGTCCTGACTGCGGAAAAGAGATCAAGGTCTTTGGCGAGAGCCATATTGATGAGATTGCGGAAGAACTGAAGGTTCCGGTCCTGGGGAAAATGCCGGTGGAGGCGCAGTTCGCTGAAAAGGCGGATCAGGGTCTGTTCCATCAGGTGACAAATACGTATCTGGAAGGGGCAGAGAATCATCTTCCTGCCTAAACGGTATATCGGACAGAAAATGAACGCCGCGTCTGCCGCGGCATTCAATAAAAACCAAGCTCTCAAAATACAAGGGCCGACAGGCCGGACAGAGAAAGGAGTTTCTTATGAGTAACGTAAGACGCGTTTATGTAGAAAAGAAACCTGCCTATGCCGTCGAGGCAAAAGAATTGAAACATGAAATAAGCAGCTATCTGGGAATTCAGGCAGTTTCCGCTGTAAGAGTGCTGATCCGCTACGATGTGGAAAACATTTCTGACGAGGTTTTTGAAAAAGCCTGCAGAACAGTATTTGCAGAGCCTCCTGTAGATGAACTTTTCCGGGAAAAATTTGACGCGGCAGAAAACGCCAGGATTTTTTCTGTGGAGTATCTTCCCGGACAGTTTGACCAGAGAGCGGATTCCGCAGTACAGTGCGTACAGTTCCTGGATGAAAAGGCGCAGCCGATCATCCGCTCTGCCACCACTTATGTAATAGAAGGAAACATAACTGACGAAGAATTTGAATCTATTAAGCATCACTGTATAAACCCGGTGGATTCCCGTGAAACAGGCATGGAAAAGCCGGAGACTCTGGTCACAGTATTTCCGGAACCGGAGGATGTGAAGATTCTTGACGGTTTTAAGGATATGCCTGAGGAAGAACTGAAGAAAGTTTATGATTCTCTGAATCTTGCCATGACTTTCCGTGATTTTCTTCATATTCAGAATTATTTCAGAGGAGAAGAAAAGCGCGATCCTTCCATGACGGAAATCCGTGTTCTGGATACCTACTGGTCTGATCACTGCCGCCATACGACTTTCTCTACAGAACTTACAGACGTAAAGTTTGACGAAGGCGATTACAAAGAACCGATCGAAAATACTTACCGCCAGTATCTGAAGGACAGAGAAGAACTGTATAAAGGACGGAGCGACAAGTTTGTCTGCCTGATGGATCTGGCTCTGACCGCAATGAAAAAACTGAAGGCGGAGGGCAAACTTCAGGATCAGGAGGAGTCTGACGAGATCAATGCCTGCAGTATCGTGGTTCCGGTAGATGTGGACGGCAAAGAAGAGGAATGGCTCATCAATTTCAAGAATGAGACGCACAATCATCCTACTGAGATTGAACCGTTCGGCGGAGCAGCCACCTGCCTTGGCGGAGCGATCCGCGATCCGCTTTCCGGAAGAACCTATGTATATCAGGCAATGCGTGTGACCGGAGCAGCCGACCCGACAGTTTCCGTGAAAGAAACTTTAAAGGGCAAGCTTCCGCAGAAAAAACTGGTGCGAGGAGCAGCTCACGGATACAGTTCCTATGGAAATCAGATCGGTCTTGCCACCGGTTATGTAAAAGAAATCTATCATCCGGATTATGTGGCAAAACGTATGGAGATCGGCGCTGTTTTAGGCGCAGCTCCCAGACGTGCGGTGATCCGTGAAAATTCCGATCCGGGAGATATCATTATCCTGCTGGGAGGACGTACCGGACGAGACGGTATCGGCGGCGCAACTGGTTCTTCAAAAGTACACACAGAGGCTTCTATTGAAGTCTGCGGCGCAGAAGTCCAGAAAGGAAACGCTCCTACCGAGAGAAAAATTCAGAGAATGTTCCGCAGAGAGGAAGTCAGCCACATTATCAAAAAGTGCAACGATTTCGGCGCAGGCGGCGTTTCTGTGGCAATCGGCGAGCTGGCGGACGGCCTTCGGGTAAATCTTGACAAAGTTCCGAAGAAATATGCAGGTCTGGACGGGACAGAGATCGCTATCTCCGAATCCCAAGAGCGTATGGCGGTTGTTGTGGATCCAAAAGATGTGGATACCTTCCTGAACTATGCGAATGAGGAAAATCTGGAAGCAGTTCCTGTGGCTGTTGTTACAGAAGAGCCCAGACTGGTCCTTGTATGGAGAGATAAAGAAATCGTTAATATTTCCCGCGCCTTTCTGGATACCAATGGCGCTCATCAGGAAACCGCTGTGGAAGTGGAGATCCCGAACCGGGAAGGCTGTATGCTTACAGAACGCAAAGACGTACCGGATGTGAAAGCAAAATGGCTGGAAACACTGGCTGATCTGAACGTCTGCTCCCAGAAGGGTCTTGTGGAGATGTTCGACGGCTCTATCGGAGCGGCAAGCGTACTGATGCCCTACGGCGGCAAATATCAGATGACAGAAACTCAGGCTATGGTTGCCAAGGTTCCTGTATTAAAAGGAAACACTAATACAGTAACAATGATGAGCTACGGCTTTGACCCCTATCTTTCTTCCTGGAGCCCCTATCACGGAGCCGCTTATGCGGTGACAGAATCTGTTGCCAGAATCGTGGCTACCGGAGGAGATTACCGTAAGATCCGCTTTACATTCCAGGAGTACTTCCGCCGGATGACGGAAGATCCGAAACGCTGGAGCCAGCCTTTTGCAGCTCTTCTCGGCGCTTACGCCGCCCAGCTTGGCTTCGGGCTTCCTTCTATCGGAGGAAAGGACAGTATGTCAGGAACCTTTAACGATATTGACGTTCCGCCTACACTTGTATCCTTTGCTGTAGACACAGGAAAGCTTCAGGATGTGATCACTCCGGAGTTTAAAAAAGCCGGAAGCAAACTGGTTTGGCTCAGGGCGCCCAGAGATGCTTACGATCTTCCTGATTATCAGGGAATTATGGAACAGTACGGCAAGGTGCATGAGGATATGCAGAAAGGTTATGTTCTTTCCGCTTATGCTCTGGACCGCCACGGCATCGCTGCCGCTGTTTCCAAAATGGCCTTTGGAAACGGATTCGGCGTAAAAATCGAACATAATCTGGATCCGAGAGATTTCTTTGCTCCGGGCTTCGGAGACCTGATCCTGGAAGTCCCGGATGGAAAAGTGGGAGCTCTCTCCATTACTTATACAGTGATCGGCGAAGTAACAGACGACGGCAGGTTTTCATACGGAAATACCGAAATTTCTCTGAAAGAGGCGGAAAAGGCATGGAAGGGCACTCTGGAAAGAGTATTCCGCACTGTTTCAGATGAAAATTCAGACGGTCCTACAGGCATCATAGTGAAGCCGGAAGATCCGGACAGTGTGATCGAAAACGGCGTATACCGTACATCCAGGATTTATGTATGCAATCATAAGGCGGCGAAGCCGAGAGTATTTATTCCGGTATTCCCTGGAACCAACTGCGAGTACGACAGCACCCGCGCTTTTGAAAGGGCAGGAGCCGAGGTTGATGTCAAAGTGTTCCGCAACCTGACGGCTGAGGATATCCACGATTCCGTGGAAGTGTTTGAAAAGGCCATTTCCCAGGCGCAGATCATTATGTTCCCCGGCGGTTTCTCCGCAGGCGATGAGCCGGACGGTTCTGCGAAATTCTTTGCCACCGCGTTCCAGAACGCGAAGATAAAAGAAGCGGTCATGAAGCTTCTTCATGAAAGAGACGGCCTTGCTCTTGGAATCTGCAACGGTTTCCAGGCGCTTATCAAGCTGGGACTTGTGCCTTACGGCGAGATCTGCGGACAGAAAGAAGATTCTCCTACACTGACGTATAATACCATTGGCCGTCATATTTCCAAGATGGTCTATACAAAGGTAGTAAGCAATAAATCTCCATGGCTCCAGAAAGCAGAGCTGGGAGGCGTTTACTGCAATCCGGCTTCCCACGGAGAGGGACGTTTTGTAGCAAGTGACGAGTGGATCGGCAGGCTTTTTGCCAACGGACAGGTAGCTACCCAGTATGTAAGCGCGGACGGAGAACTTTCCGGCGACGAGGAGTGGAATGTCAACGGCTCCTACGCAAATATCGAGGGAATCACAAGCCCGGACGGCCGCGTGCTGGGCAAGATGGCGCACAGTGAGCGCCGCGACAACGGCGTTGCGGTCAATATTTACGGAGAACAGGATATCCGTATCTTTGAGTCCGGTGTCGAGTACTTTAAATAAAATAGTCTGACGGAGGAACCGGCAGAAGAATCCGGTCGGAGTATCATCCGGGACAGCCGTCCCGGATGATGTAAAATTGAAGGAGGCAATCGAAATGATTATTACATTGAAAGACGGGTCGAAGAAGGAATATTCCGAAGCGAAATCCGTCATTGATATTGCGGCGGATATCAGCGAAGGCCTGGCGCGGGCAGCCTGCGCCGGCGAAGTGGACGGAGAGGTTGTAGATCTTCGTACCGTGATCGACAGAGACTGCCAGCTGAATATCCTTACTTTTGACAGCGAAGGCGGCAGAGCCGCGTTCCGTCATACGACTTCTCATATTATGGCCCAGGCGATCAAACGTCTTTATCCGGATGTGAAACTCGCCATCGGACCGTCTATTGACGACGGCTTTTATTACGATGTGGACAGCGAGCAGCCCATTACCGCAGAGGATCTTACAAAGATCGAGGCGGAAATGAAGAAGATCGTAAAAGAAAATCTTGCCATCACAAGATTTACAAAGCCAAGAGAAGAGGCTGTCGCTTATTTTAAAGAGAAAAATGAGCCGTACAAAGTAGAACTGATCGAGGATCTTCCGGAAGACGCGGAGATCAGTTTCTACCAGCAGGGTGAATTTGTAGATCTTTGCGCAGGCCCTCACCTGATGACCACAAAGCCGGTAAAAGCCTTCAAACTTACCAGCCTTGCCGGCGCTTACTGGAGAGGCAGCGAAAAAAATAAAATGCTTACCAGAATTTACGGAACATCTTTCACAAAGAAAGCTGATCTGGAGGAATATATCACCCGCCTGGAAGAAGCAAAAAAGCGCGACCACAGAAAGCTTGGAAAAGAACTTGGACTGTTTATGATGAGGGAAGAGGGACCGGGATTCCCGTTTTTCCTTCCAAAGGGAATGGTCCTGAAGAATACTCTTCTGGATTACTGGAGAGAGATTCACGAAAAAGCCGGATATGTAGAGATCTCCACACCGATCATGCTGAGCCGCCATCTGTGGGAGACTTCCGGACATTGGGATCACTATAAAGAAAATATGTATACGACAGTTATCGATGATACAGATTTTGCCATTAAACCGATGAACTGTCCGGGCGGCATCCTGGTGTACAAGTCAGAACCCCGTTCTTATAAGGATCTTCCTCTGCGGATGGGCGAGCTTGGCCTTGTTCACCGTCATGAAAAATCCGGCCAGCTTCATGGTCTGATGCGTGTGCGCTGCTTTACTCAGGACGATGCACATATCTTTATGATGCCGGAACAGATCCGCGATGAGATCAAAGGCGTGGCAAAACTGATCGACAGTGTATACCAGCTTTTCGGCTTCAAATATCATGTAGAACTGTCCACCCGTCCGGAAGATTCCATGGGAAGCGACGAGGACTGGGAGATGGCTACAGAAGGCTTAAGAGGAGCTCTTGACGATCTTGGCCTTGACTATGTGGTAAACGAAGGAGACGGAGCTTTTTATGGTCCAAAGATCGACTTCCATCTTGAGGATTCCATAGGAAGAACCTGGCAGTGCGGTACGATTCAGCTTGATTTCCAGCTTCCGCTGCGTTTTGAGTGCGAATATACAGGCGCTGACGGTGAGAAGCACCGCCCCATCATGATCCACAGAGTCGCATTCGGTTCCATTGAACGCTTTATCGGTATCCTGATCGAGCATTTTGCCGGCGCATTTCCGACCTGGCTTGCTCCTGTGCAGGTAAAAGTCCTTCCGATTTCTGAAAAACATATGGAATACGGAGAGAAGGTCCTGGCGGAACTGAAAGAGGCCGGAATCCGCGCGGAAATAGATCCGCGTGCGGAAAAGATCGGGTATAAGATCCGTGAGGCCCGCCTTCAGAAGATCCCTTATATGCTGGTAGTAGGAGCAAAAGAGGAAGAAGAAGGCAAAGTGTCTGTCCGCAGCCGTTTTCTGGGAGACGAGGGCGCGAAACCTCTTGACGAATTTATCTGTGCTGTGAAGAAAGAAATCAAGAACAGAGAAAACAGAAAAGTAGAAGTGACAGAATAAGAAAATGACAAAGCCGATCATGATAAGAAATCTTTCTCTGGGAGACGGAACGCCTAAAATATGCGTTCCTCTTACCGGAGATACCTGCGAGGCACTGTGCCGGGAAGCGGAAAAGGCAAAAGCGGCTTCCGCTGATATGGCAGAGTGGCGGGCAGATTTTTTCCAGTATCTTTCAGATGAAGAGAAGATAAAAGAAACATTAAAAGAGATTGCAGGAATCCTTTCCGGAATTACGCTTCTGTTTACTGTCCGCACAAAGGAAGAGGGCGGACAGGCGGAGATCACGCCGGAGGAATACAGAAAAGTGAATCTGGCGGCGGCGGAAAGCGGCCTGGCGGACCTGGTGGACGTGGAAATCTTTTCCCAGGAGAATCCCTTGGAACTGATCGGGGCGATTCAGGAAAAGGGAGCAAAGGTAATCGCTTCCAGTCACGATTTCCAGAAAACAGACGATAGAGAAATTCTTCTGAAACGTTTTCAGGAAATGGACAGATCAGGTGCTGATGTTTTAAAAATGGCCGTTATGCCGGAAGAATTCGACGATGTAGCGGCAATCATGCAGGTGACCAGCGAGATGGTCCATAAATATACGGATAAGCCGGTGATCTCCATGGCTATGGGCGGCCTTGGTTCCATCAGCCGCATCGCAGGAGAAAATTTCGGCTCCGCCGTAACCTTTGCTACAACAGGCGCCTCCTCGGCTCCCGGACAGTTTCCCATTCAGGAACTGCGGACAATGATGAAGGCCCTTCACCAGAAAAATATAAACGGAAAAAAGGAAGAGAAAAATCTGCTCTGAGAAAACTTAAATGTTTGTCGGAATTTCACGAGAAATTCTGGATATCCCCCTCTCTGTTTTGACAAAATACGCACCCTCTATAACCTATAATGAACTCACTTACCAAAGTGAAGGATTGACAGGTCATAGGGGGCTTTTTATGTCTGGAGCGATCTACATAGATGTGGTCTTTGTGACAAATCTTCTGATGGACTATATTCTTCTCAGGATACTGGGCTTTATTCTGAGACTGAAGAGCAGCGGCAGAAGATGCTTTGGAGCGGCGGCCGCAGGGGCTCTTTTTGCCTGCTTTATTCTTTATATACCTGTAGACGGAGGTCCGCTGATTTCAGCTTTTTTTCACGGAATATGCGCCGCAGGGATGATCCGTATTGCCTATGGGATCAAAAAAGGCGGACTTCTGCTGAAAGCGATGACGGTACTGTATCTGACGGCCTTCCTGGCGGGAGGCTTCTGGGAAGCGGCTGCCGGAGACAGCATGAATCTGTGGATCTTTGGTCTGCTGGCTTTCTGTACCTATATGGGAATAAGTGCGGCGGTCTGTTTTGCAGATTCTATACGGGCCCGCAGAAAGAACATCTATCCTATAACCCTGTCCTGGCAGGGAAGAGAACAGGCGGCTTATGGATTTTACGACACAGGAAATATGCTGTCGGATCCTGTAAGCGGCGAACCGGTTTCCATTGCGGAACCGGAACTTTTGGAAACAATACTGTCAGGAGAACTGGTAGACAAGCTGAAACACCTGAAAGAGAACCCAGGGGAGCTGAAAAGTACAGAGATTGCCGCTTTAAGACCGCGTTATCTTTCCTGCCGGACAGTAGGAAATACGGAATGTCTGATGCTGGCGGTTACGCTAGAGGATCTTTGTATCTATACTCCCAAAGAAGCGGTTCGTATTTCCAGACCGGTGTTTGCCCTGGCCTTTGAACCCTCCGCTTTGGGAAAGGAGTACAAAGTACTTTTAAATTCCAGATTATTGCATTAGGAGGGGGCGCAATATGACAAGAGCAGCAGGCGTAAACTGTTATCCGTTTCAGATTTTTCAGAGACTTGTTTTTTCAAGACCGAAAGAACTGTATTATATTGGTGGAAACGATATTCTTCCGGCTCCGCTTGAGCCTCAGCGGGAAGCGTATGTGATCAGTAAGCTGGGCACCGACCAGGAAAAAGAGGCGCGGGCGATCCTGATCGAACGTAACCTGAGACTGGTGGTGTACATTGCAAAAAAATTTGACAATACGGGAGTTGGAGTGGAAGACCTGATATCTATCGGAACCATTGGCCTTATCAAGGCGATCAACACTTTCAATCCGGTAAAAAATATCAAGCTGGCCACTTACGCTTCCAGATGTATTGAAAACGAGATCCTGATGTATCTCAGGCGGAACAGCAAAACAAAAATGGAAGTTTCCATTGATGAACCTTTGAATGTGGACTGGGATGGGAATGAACTGCTGCTGTCAGACATTCTGGGGACTGATGAGGATGTGATCTCGCGGAGACTCGAGGATGAAGTGGAGATCGTTCTTCTGGGGAAAGCCATTGATAAGCTTTCTCCCAGGGAGCAGACGATCATCAAGCTCCGTTTCGGCCTGAACAGCGCCGAGGGAAAAGAAAAGACGCAGAAAGAAGTGGCTGATCTTCTGGGAATCTCCCAGTCTTATATCTCCAGACTGGAAAAGAGGATCATGAAAAGGCTGAAAAAAGAGATTGTCAAATATGAATGAAATAATTTCGTGAAAGCGGCGCATACTAAAGAAAAAAGGAGTGTGTGCCATGAACGCAAACGCGGAATTACTGAATTTTATTTACCAAAATTCTCAGATGGGGACAGATACCCTGAATCAGCTTATAGAGACCACAGACGACTGCTCTTTCCGGGATTTTCTCCGGAAACACCTGGAAGGATACGAACATTTTCATAAAGAGGCGAGACAGCTTCTGAATGAAAACGGCTGCGATGAGAAAGGGCTGGGATCTTTCGACAAGATCAAGACGTATCTGATGGTGAATGTCCAGACAATGAAGGACAGGTCGGCGTCAAATATGGCGGGTATGCTGATCAACGGCAGCACCATGGGGATCATTGACGCAGTGAAGAAGCTGCATCAGTATGAAAAGAACGCAGACAAAAAAATCCTTCATCTGATGGAAGAGCTTCAGAAGTTTGAAGAAAAAAATATTGAAGAACTGAAGGCATATCTGTAAAAAGTGTGCAGCCGTGGGAAAAGAAGCTCCTGCGGCTGTATTCTTTTGCTGTACAGGGTTTACATATTGTGAAAATTCTGTTAAAATCTAAAGCATATTGTCGGCAGTGCTTTGATACGTCAATTCATGAATACTGAAAAGTGCATCGTGTTAATGTGTCAGAGCGCCTATGTTCAGGGAAGCCTGAAAAGATTATTTTAACTTATAGGAGGGGAAAAAATGTCAGGCGATACAATAAAAATTTTATGCGCCATGATCGGCTATATGCTGATCGTAATCTGCATAGGCCTTTATTTCGCAAAACGCGCCCAGGCAAACTCGGAAAATTATTTCCTGGGGGGACGTTCTCTGGGACCGTGGGTTGCGGCTATGAGCGCCGAGGCATCGGACATGAGTGGATGGCTCCTGATGGGACTGCCCGGCGTGGCATACTGGTGCGGAATTGCCGATGCAGCCTGGACGGCAATTGGACTGGCTCTTGGAACTTACATAAACTGGCTGATCGTGGCAAAGAGGCTGCGGAGGTATTCCGCTGTTTCCGGAGACGCCATTACAGTTCCCGACTTTCTCAGCAACCGTTTCCATGAAAAGAACAAGGTGATACTGGGAATCTCGGCCCTGTTTATTCTGGTGTTTTTTACCGTATATGCCTCAAGCTGCTTTGTTACCTGCGGAAAACTGTTTTCCACATTGTTCGGCGCTTCTTATCATTCCATGATGATCGCCGGAGCGGTATTCGTAGTGGTATATACTTTTATCGGCGGTTTTCTTGCAGAAAGCGCTTCGGACTTTATGCAGGCGGTGGTCATGGTGATCGCCCTTCTTACGATCCTGATACTTGGAACTACGGCTGCCGGAGGGATCGGAGCGGTAATTGACAATGCAAGAGATATTCCGGGATTTTTAAGCTTTATCGGTATTGCAACGCCTCAGACGGACAGCGAGGGAGTCCAGATTGCGGTAAACGGGGTGGCGCAGTTTGGTGAAGCCGGGAAATATGGCTTTCTGACCATCATTTCCACACTTTCCTGGGGCCTTGGATACTTCGGAGTTCCGCAGGTTCTGCTCCGTTTTATGGCTATCCGCAAGGAAGAAGAACTGAAAAAATCCAGAAGGATCGCTATCGTATGGTGTGTGATCTCTCTGTTCGCGGCGGTATCTATCGGTGTGATCGGCCGTGCGCTGTTTCCGGCGGAAGCGTCTCTGGCAACTGCCAGCGGTGCGGAAAATGTGTTTGTCGTGCTTTCACAGCACCTGCTGCCTCCGGTTCTGGCCGGCGTGATCATGGCGGGCATCCTGGCGGCTACCATCAGTTCTTCAGACTCCTACCTTCTGATCGCGGCTTCCGCCTTTTCAAAGAATATCTACGAGGGTATCCTGAAAAAAGGAAAAGCAGACGACAAAAAGGTCATGAATGTTTCCAGGATAGTGCTGCTTCTGATCGCTCTCCTTGGTCTTGTGATCGCCTGGGACGAAGACAGTGTTATTTTCACCCTGGTATCCTTTGCATGGGCAGGATTTGGAGCCACCTTCGGTCCTGTTATGCTGTTCTCTCTTTTCTGGAAGAGGATCAATCGTGCGGGAGCCATTGCAGGTATGCTTTCCGGCGGAATTTCCGTCTTTGTGTGGAAGAACCTGCTGAGTCCCATGGGAGGCGTTTGGGGAATTTATGAATTATTCCCGGCCTTCATCATATCATGTATTTTTATTGTAGTGGTTTCTCTTTGTACAAAGGAGCCGGATAAGGAAATTCAGAAGGAATTTGATATCGCGGCAGGAAAATAAAGATAATCACAGCCCGAAAACTCCGGGGCGGACGCGCAGATGCGGCGTCCGTTCCGGAGTTTTTCTTCGGGATAATTCCGGCAGGCGGCTGCCGCACATGTGCGAACAGACCTTTGTGGGGCAGCGGACGGCAAGCGGCATGGTTCCCGGTATAGGATGACAGGGATATAATAAGAATTCACGGAGACACATATATTAAAAAGAAAACATGCCGGAGGATATGTGCTGGTGCGGAAATACGTTATAGAATGGAGCATGGCCTGCCTGCTTCTGATAAGCTTCTACTTCCTGTCCAGACAGGCCGCTCAGGTATCGGCAGAACTTGGAAAGCAGAAAAATACGGAGACGATCATGGTAGATCCCGGACATGGAGGAAAGGATCCGGGAATGGTAGGCGTAGGCGGCCTTGAGGAAAAAGGGATCAATCTGGAGATTTCACTGATCCTGAGAGACGTTTTGGAAGAAAGGGGATGGAACGTACTTCTGACAAGAGAATCAGACAAAGGTCTTTATGACGAGACGGCTGACAATAAAAAAGCCCAGGATCTTCAGAGAAGGATCGCGCTGATCGATGAAAAAAAGCCGGTCCTGACGGTCAGTATACATCAAAACAGCTATGAGGATCAGACAGTAAAAGGCCCTCAGGTTTTTTATTATGAAAGCTCATCAGAGGGAAAAAAACTGGCGGAATGTATCCAGGAAACGATGAATAAGGAACTGGGGATCGAGAAAGTCAGAAAAGCGAAAGGAAATACAAGCTATTATCTTCTGAAGAGAAGTTCCTCTGTTCTGGTGATCGCGGAATGTGGGTTTATGACAAATCCTGAGGAGGCGGAGCTGCTGCAGACAGCGGAATACCAGAAAAGAATAGCAGAAGCCCTGGCAGACGGGATAGAAAAATATCTTTCAGACTTATAGAAAACTGGAAATTGTGAAAAACTGAAGATTTTTTTAGGAATGGGCTTTGCCTGGGAGAGTAATTTTGTTATACTGGAATGAACGGATAAAATACAAAATTAAAGTTTTCCCGTAGAGTACTGAGGAGTAGCAATGCTAGGATTAATATATGTGATCTTTATATTTTTAGTGGGAAAAGAACTTGTGCCAAAGACGGGGCAATCCCGTCTTTGGCTTCTTTTGCCTGCTTCATTTGGAGCGGGAACGCTGGCTATGGGATGGACAACCTATATGGCGGCGTTTCTGCTCAGTGTATGTATGGGTCAGGAGGAACCGCTGTTCTGGGCGAACCGTATCGTATTGACCGCGGCGCTTGTTTTTCTGGCTGTCATTTACTGGAGAAGAGGCAGAAAAGACCGGAAAGGTCTGTTTTCCGGAATCAGAGTCCAGGGAGAAAAAAGAAAATTTTTGGAAGAGGCGCTGTTTTTTTTCATTCTTTTTGTATTTCTTTCCTGGATCATGTTCTATGTGTTTTATATTAAGGACGGTACGCTGTATTCCGGCTTCACAGTATATGGAGACTATGCTCCTCATACAGCTATGATGCGTTCTTTTTCCAGAGGAAATAATTTCCCTACCCAGTATCCCCATTTTGGCGGAGAAGATGTAAAATATCATTTTATGTTCCAGTTCCTTATAGGAAACCTGGAATATCTGGGGCTGCGGCTGGATGTGGCGTATAATATGATGAGTGTTTTCTCTCTCCTTGGATTTCTGATGCTTTTATACTGTCTGGCCGGAAGGATCACCAAAAGCCGGAAAGCAGGAGTTCTGACAGTAGTATTTTTCTTCTTCAGAAGTTCTCTGACCTTTTTCCGCTTTCTGTGGGAACACCTTAAGGCGGGAGATCTCCTTTCCACTCTTGCCGGCAATACGTCGTTTATCGGCTATACGCCTAATGAAGACTGGGGATTGTGGAACTTTAACGTCTATCTGAATCAGAGACACCTGGCATTTGGACTTCTGATCGTCGCCATGACATTATGGTTTTACCTGGAATGGGTGGAGGCGGGAGCCGGACATGAGGAGCGGGGGATACGGTGGCTGAAAGACCGCTTTTTTACAGCGGCGGCATGGCAGCCCCGCAATCTGGAGGGCGCCCTGGCAGCGGGTATGCTTCTTGGACTTACCGCTTTCTGGAACGGCGCGGCAGTGATCGGCGGTCTTTTGATACTGATGGGCTACGCGGTTTTCTCGGACGGAAAGCTGGATTATCTCCTTACTGCCGCTGCAGCGGTATTATTTTCCGTACTCCAGTCCAAAATCTTTATCAGAGGTTCCGCTGTGGAAACTTCCTTTTACTGGGGATTCCTTGCGGAGGACAAAAGCATTGCCGGAGTGATCTGGTATCTGTTTCAAATGAGCGGCATCTTTTTTCTCGGCGCAGCCTTACTTTTTTTCTTCCTGAAAAAAAGAGTTCAGAGAGCAGCCCTTGTAAGCTTCCTTTTCCCGTTGGTTTTTGCCTTCTGCATGTCATTGACGCCGGATATTACAGTAAATCATAAATACATTATGATCTCCTATGCGTTTCTGTCAATGTTCTGGGCGCTGGCTGCAGTGCGGATATTTCAGAAGAGGAATTTCGGAAAGGCGGCGGCAGTTATTCTGACGGTGGCTCTTACGGCTACAGGAATTTACGACTTTGTGATCATTCTGAGAAATAACGGGCCGGGACACCGGGTTACCGTTTCTATGGACAG
>DWVA01000188.1 GCA_019120475.1 Candidatus Blautia intestinipullorum
CGTGGCGACAGGAATGGGGCCCAATACCGGCACCCCGCTTCCATTTGTCAGTTACGGACTGTCTTCTCTGATCAGCCTGTATATCGGAATGGGGCTGGTACTGAACGTCGGTCTGCAAAGCAGCGCCTATAACAAAGAGATTCAGAAAAGTCATATAAACCAGAAAGAGGAGTATTTATGAGAAACGAACAGCATCGCCGCCGGCCTTCCGGAAAACAGGCGCAGGCAAAGAAGAATCCTTCCAGAACCTATCCGGCAAAATCTCCGGAAGAATATGCGGACATGCGGGAACGGCGGAGACGGGCAGCGCGTATCCGGCAGATGAAGAAGAAACGCCGGAGACGTATTTTACTGGCAGTATTAGCTGTTGCGGTACTGGCGGGAGCCGGAGGAGGCGGTTTCTATCTTTTAAAGGAAACTGTGTTCAGAGGTCCTGTTATGTCCTACAGCATCAAAAATGAATTTTCGGATTATCAGGTTACGGATTCTGAAAAACGCGCGGATTCCTTTGCTGCGGATCTCTGTGTGGTGTCGGGAGACAAGCTCCTTGATTCCGTCTCTCTTGAAGACGGACAGGAAGGACTACTTCTGAATTTAAACAGCCGGGAGGTGCTTTATGCGAAGGGCGCTTATGAGCGTGTGTATCCGGCAAGTATCACGAAGATCATGACGGCTCTTCTTGCATTTCAGTATGGAAATATGGACGATGTTGTCACGATCACACAGGACAATGTTACTCTGGAAGAAGGCTCTCAGGTGATCGGCTTTCAGCCCGGCGACCAGGTGACTATGGATCAGCTTGTTCACGGTCTTCTTGTATATTCCGGAAACGACGCGGCCTCTGCCATCGCCACCCATATCGGCGGTACGGAAGCGGAATTTGTAAATATGATGAACGATTACGCGGCGCAGCTTGGATGTACCGGAACTCATTTTACGAATCCTCACGGTCTGCAGGATGAAAACCATTATACAACACCCTATGATATTTACCTGATGCTTAAGGAAGCGCTGAATTATCCGGAATTTACGGAGATCACGCAGCTTTCTTCTTATAATGTCACTTATAAAAGCAGTGACGGATCCGACATGAGCGTTTCCCTTACGGCCACGGACCATTATCTTACCGGCGAGGCGACTGCTCCCAAGGGCATTACGGTACTTGGAGGAAAGACGGGAACCACCAGCGATGCCGGAAACTGTCTGGCTTTACTCTGTCAGGACGCATATGGAGAACCCTATATTTCGATTATCATGGGCGCTTCTACAAAAGAGATCTTGTACCAGCAGATGAATTCGCTTCTGGAAAATGTCAATGCTGTATAAAGTAACTCAAAAAAATACAATTTTTTTCAGAAATAAGCATTGAATTATTTGATAAAATGCACTATAATTGAAACATATTAATTGAAGTTTTTGTTCAAAATTAATATTAAATTGTGTCTAAGGAGGAAAACAGGATGGTTGAACTGATTGTAGGAAGGAAAGGCAAGGGCAAAACAAAAGTACTGTTAGACAAAGTGAACGGCGCAATTAGGAACGTGAACGGCAGCATTGTTTACTTGGACAAAAGCGCAAAGCATATGTATGAACTGAATAACAAAGTTCGTCTTATTGATGTTTCCGTATATCCTATCAAGAATGCCGATGAGTTTGTCGGTTTTGTCTGCGGTATCATTTCCCAGGATCACGATCTTGAACAAATATATCTGGACAGCTTTTTGACTACTGCAAAACTGGAAGGCGCGGATGTTACCGGTACTCTGGAACAGCTTAAGGCTGTGGGAGAAAAATTCGGCGTTACCTTTATCATCAGCATGTCTCTGGATAAAGAGGAAGTTCCGGCTGAATTCCAGGAAAATATCGTTACAGCATTATAAATAAGCTTTGTTTTGCCTATTACATACTTAAAAGCTGAAAAAGCAAAATACAGGGGAAGGTTTTTGGGGATTCTGTTTCTGACAGGATCCCCTTTTTATGCTCGTTTTCTTTAGGGATCAGGACGGCAGGCGTTAATTTTTTCTGGATATTTTCTTTAAAATATGGTATACCTTTATTTTGAGAGATTTTAAATATTGGAGGAAGATTATGTGGATCGCAGATAAGTATATCGACTATGTAAAAGATCAGACAGTAAAGCATCCCGGAGAAAGCTGGAATAAAATGCTTCTGGGATTTCAGGCAAACAAGTACCGCATGAAGCTGCTTCCTAAAAAAGGAATCTCAAAGGGCTATCAGAAGCTTGAGGCAATGATGATGTCCTTTGTTGCGGATGCTCTCAGCCATCCGGAAAGCTATGTATGGGGAAATATTTTTTCGCCCTGCGAGATCATCGGATGTTTCGGACTGAGTACACTTTCTATCGAATGCCTTTCCTGCTATTTCAGCGGATACCATCTGGAAGATTATTTTATTGATTATGCCCAGAATACCGGAATCGCACCTACGCTCTGTTCCTATCACAAAACTTTTGTGGGCGCCATCGACAGCGGTTCAGTGCCTGTGCCGGAATATGCCGTTACAACCTCTTTGTCCTGTGACGGAAATCTGAATACATTCCGGTATCTGGAAAAAAGAAAGGGAGTTCCCTTTACTTTTCTCGATGTTCCCTACCGCGACGATGAAGCTTCTGTGGAATATCTGGCGGAGCAGCTTAAGACCTTTGCAAAAGAGCTGGAAACACGTTTTCACAGACCTTTCGATATAGAAAAGCTCCGTGATGCCATAAAAATCGAAAATGAAACAAGAAAGGAACTGATGCGTTTCTTCAGGCTGCAGAGCGAACGTTATTATCCGGGAGAACTGATCAGCCATCTATATATGATGATGGGAATGCATCTGCTGATCGGATCCAGGAAATTCCTTGACCTGATCCGGTTTATGATCGAAGATATCAAAAAATATCCTAAATTCGAAGGCAAGAAAATCCTCTGGATCCATCTGCTGCCGTTTTACCAAGAAACCCTTCAGAAATATCTGAATTCCAATCAGAAATATCAGATCATCGCAAGCGATATTATTATGGATTCCATGGAGGAGATGGACGAGAACAGGCCATTCCACGCACTGGCCAAAAAAATCATCCATAATCTGTACAACGGTTCTTATTCTCACAAGGCAGAAATGGTGGGACGCCTGGCAGAAACGCTTCATCCCGACGCAGTTATCCAGTTTTGTCACTGGGGCTGCAAACAGTCCTCAGGCGGCAGCATTCTCTTAAAGGAAAAGATGCAGGAAATGCAGATTCCCATGCTGATCCTGGACGGAGACGGCATTGACAGGCGCAACAGCCATGACGGGCAGATCAAGACCAGGCTGGAAGCTTTTCTGGAAATGCTGGATTCCGGAGAAAAAGAAGAAACTTCAGAAAAGGAAGAAAAGAAAATATGTTAGGATATATATGCAAGTACGCGCCTGTAGAGATTTTCGAATCCATGGGTACAGAAATGAAGCGGATCGAACCGGACGTGACTAATTTTAACCAGGCGGAGATCCGTATGCATCCGAATATCTGCAGCTTTGCCAAAGGCGTGCTGGAGGAGGTTATGAAAGGCGGCTACGACGGGGTCATCCTTACTACCTGCTGCGACAGCATACGCCGTCTCTATGATGTATTAAAAGAAGAATTTCCTGAGAAATTTATCTATATGCTTGATACGCCCAGGATCACAGGAGAAGCAGGCGTAAAACTTTACAGCCAGCGCATCCTGGCAATGATAAAAGAGTATGAGGAGTTTTCGGGCAGGACTTTTGATAAAGAAACTTTTCTGGAATTCCTGAAAACAAAACAGGAGGAGCAGCAGTATCAGATAAAAAGCCGCGCCCTGAACATCGGGATCATCGGTGCAAGGGCCAATGACAGCATAAAGCAGATACTGAAGGAAAAAAACGCCAATGTAGCCTTTGACCTGACCTGCACCGGACTTGGCCGGAAAATACTGGTGGAAGAAGAAGCTCCGATAGAAAGCTACGCCAGAGGACTTCTGAGCCAGTTTCCATGTATGCGGATGGAACAGGCATCTGACAGAGATGAGCTGATCCGGCGTTTTGCCGGAAGCGTGGACGGGATCATTTACCATACCGTTCAGTTCTGCGACAATTACGCCTATGAATATGCGTGGCTGAAAGACTGGCTGGACAGGCCCATGCTTCTTCTGGAAACCGATTATACCCGTCAGAGCGGCGGACAGGTGAGGACCAGGATCGAAGCCTTTCTGGAATCTCTGTCGCCTGAGATTCCGGCTGCGAATAAAAAGAGAAAAGGAGACAGAAAGATGTGCGTATTAGGAATAGACAGCGGTTCTACATCCACCAACGCGGTTATTATGGACCAGGACAGACAGATCAAAGCCTTTTCTGTCGTTCGCACCGGAGCGAAATCAGGAGTCAGCGCGGACAGAGTACTGAAGGATGTGCTGGAAAAAGCAGGTCTTCAAAGAGAGGATATCGGCTGGATCGTATCTACAGGATACGGACGGGTAAGCATTGCGTTTGCCGATGAGAATGTTACGGAGATAAGCTGCCATGGAAAAGGCGCTCATTATTTTAATCCCAGGGTAAGAACGATCCTGGATATCGGCGGACAGGACAGCAAGGGAATCCGGCTCAATGAAAACGGAGAGGTCAAGGACTTTGTAATGAATGATAAATGCGCTGCCGGAACAGGGCGCTTTCTTGAAATGATCGCCCGTACCCTTGAGGTTTCTCTTGACGAGCTTGGAGCGATCGCCCTTACTTCACAGGAAAAGATCGAGATCACCAGCATGTGTTCTGTCTTTGCGGAATCCGAAGTGATCTCACTGATCGCCAACAACAAAGAAAAGGCGGATATCGCAGACGGCGTCTGCCGCGCTATTGCAAATAAGGCCTTCGGTCTTCTCCGGCGGGCGGGAATGGAACCGGAATTTATGATGACCGGAGGAGTGGCAAAAAATCCCGGTGTTGTACGGGCTGTAGAAGAAAAGATCGGGGCAAAACTCTATATCTGCCAGGAACCGGAGATCGTGGGAGCTACAGGGGCCGCTCTCTACGCACTTGAAAAAAATGGATTTTAGGAAAAAAAGCATGGCCGGAATGACCATGCTTTTTTATGTACGAAAATTTATCCGCCTATGAGGAAGTTCAGCGATCCGGGAGGGTTCTCCGTTCCTTTTTCCAGAAGAGACACAAGCGCCCTGATCGTAGCCTCTATTTCCTCTTTTGAGGAAGGAACCAGGGTATTATCCATTTTTACTGTCAGAACGATCAAAACGATCTCCGCAAGGGCGTCCGGATCAGAAAAATGAATATCTCCCTGCTGGATCCCCTGACGGATAATTTCCGCCAGAGCCGGCTTCAGTTCTGTAATAATATGATTCACGTATTTCTGATGCAGGAAAGATTTTTCCTGTGTTCCTGATTTGGCTGTGTCCTCTGACTTGATAAATTCTGAGGAGGAGCTCCTGCATGCCTCAAAGATCATAGCCATTCTGATAAACGGGGAAATTTCTCTCCGGTCTGCAAGCAGCTTTGCCGTCTGCAGAGGTTTCTCATAATTGCGTTCCACAAGAGCCTCCAGGATGGCGTCCTTGGAGGGAAAATAATAGTAAATGCTTCCTTTTCCGATTCCGGCTGTCTCCGCAATCTCACTTACAGATATGGTCTGTAATTTCTGATTTTCCAGAAGTTCCTGAAGAGCATCCAGAATCCTGTCATATTTCTGCTGATTTGGCATATGCATCGCCTTTCTGTTGTAAATTCGGATAGTCATCCACAGGTAAATACAAAAATTCGTTTCAGAACCGCTTCCCTTTTTCCGTCAGGGAAGGAATTCAGGATATAGTATAACATAGAAGAAAATACGATGCCAGCAATAAAAACTCACAAAAAAGCTAAATTTTTTCTGGATATTTTGATAGTAACGCTAGTTGACCGACAGTCGAAAAGATGGTACTCTATCAGAAGAAAAGATATGACCGCCGGTCGAAAATTATCGAAAGGGAGCGGTCGAAAGGGAGGATATTATGACCTACGCAGATATGTTTGCCAAAGTAAAAGGAATGCTGATGGACGCTGATGTAAGCGATATTCAGGAACATCTTGCCTATCAGTTCAACATTACCGGCGAGGCCGAGGGAATTTTTTACGCGGAAGTAAAAGATGGAAAGCTTTATGTAGAACCTTATGAATATTTTGACCGGGACGCTGTGTTTATCTGTACCGCCGAGACACTGTTCAAGCTTGCGGAAGGAAAAACCGATCCCGTACTCGCATTTACCCTTGGCAAGCTGAAGGTGGAGGGAAATATAGATAAGGCGCTGAAGCTGAAAGATCTGATCGACAGCAGACTGAAAAACAAATAAACAAAAAAGCCAGAATTTCATATTTCAGGAAAGCAGGTGACAGTATATGGGAATTTTAGCAAAAGGGGCCGCGGCTCTTCTGGGCGCGGCGGCGCTGGCAGAAGCCGGAGGGACGGCATATTTTTACAGAAGGACAATGATGCGCTATAACGCAAAGACAGAACGTACCATGAAGATGTCCGGAGTGGACTGGCCGAAATATATGTCTTTTATGCAGAAAAGACGGGAATGGATGATGGAGCAGCCCCATGAGGATGTGTGGATCACGTCCCGGGACGGTCTGAAACTCCACGGAACTTACTTTAAGGGTGACGGCGGTACAAAGGCAGTAATCTGTTTCCACGGCTATACCAGTAAAGGGCTTAATGATTACGGCAGCCTGTCCTGGTATTATCTGAACCATGGCTTCCGGATGCTCCTTATTGACGAGAGGGCCCACGGAGAGAGCGAGGGAACCTATATCGGATTCGGCACCATGGACCGTTACGACGGTCTGGAATGGGTGAAATGGATGGTAAAGGAAATCGGCGGGAACGCACAGATTTTTCTTACCGGCAATTCCATGGGCGGAGCCACAGTCTGCATGATGAGCGGCCTGAACCTTCCCCCGCAGGTAAAGGGAATTATTTCCGACTGCGCCTTTACTTCTGCAAAAGATGTATTTACCCATGTACTGCACAGCATGTACCATCTTCCGGCTTTCCCCATGATCCAGATCGCAGACAGACTGAACAGGAGAAACGCCGGATACGGTCTGGACGACGGCAATGCTGCCAGAGAAGTCCAAAAGGCTACTGTGCCGATCCTGTTTATCCACGGTTCGGACGACGTTTTCGTTCCATGCTGGATGTGTGAGGAAATATATAAAAACTGCGCGTCTCCCAAGAAAAAACTGATCGTCAAAGGCGCCGGGCACGGAGAGAGCTATTACAAAGATACAGAAGCTTATGAAAACGCACTGGATTCATTTATTGGAGGAATCGCAAAATGATGAGAAAAAGAAAAGGTTACAAAGTCTACCCACTGACTGTCGCACAGAAATTTCATCTTTATTACCTGCCGTTCTGCCCCTCTGCGGCGGTACTTAATATCGGGACCAGCCTTACCATCGAAATTGATATCGACTGGGATCTTCTGGCAAAATCCATCAACAAGGCGTACGCCAGAAGCGAGGGAATGCGTATCCGTCTGGCGAAAGATAAGGAAGGCACCTATTATCAGTATGTAGTAGAGCCGGAAGAAAAAGAAATTGAGTTTGTGGACTTTTCAAGCGGCACCATGGAGGAGGCGGAGGCCACGATGCAGCAGTGGACCACCGTTCCGTTTAAGATGGAGGATTCCCCTCTGACACGTATCGTTATGATTAAAATGCCGGACGGCTTCAACGGCATTTATTTCCTTGCTCATCATATGATCGTGGACGCCCAGTCTCTGATCTGCTTTTTAAGAGACATTATTGAACTTTACTGTAACGAAAAATATGAAGGCGTTCCCTATCCAAAGGAAATGACTTCCTATCTGGAGCAGCTTGAAAAGGACCTTGCATATGAAGCAGGGAGCAAAGCGCAGCAGAGGGATATCGAATTTTTCCAGAAAGAAATTGAAAAAGGCGAGCCGATCTACAGCGGTCTGCGCGGGACAGGTAAGCTCGAGGCGGCAAGAGAAATGTTTAAAAATCCTGATCTCAGGACCGCATTCAACGCATCCGATGATACAAAATCCGCCCTGGATATCTTCCATCTGGAAGAGGAACCTACCAGGCGTCTGATGGACTTCTGTGAAAAATACCATGTGTCTCTGGCATGTCTGCTTCTGATGGGGCTTCGTACATATCTGCAGAAGATGAACGGATTTGAGGATGTGTCCATCAATAATGCCATTGCAAGAAGGGCGACACTGAAGGAAAAGAAATGCGGCGGCACCAGAATCCATTCTTTCCCTATCCGGACAGTATTTTCAGAGGATATGAAGTTTATTGACGGCGTCTACGCGATCCGTGACAAGCAGAATGAGATTTTCCGCCATGCAAACTATGATCCCACCGCATATTTCGCTTACCGCTCCAAAATCTATCCTCAGCCTCATGCAGGGCTGACATATGAATCAATTTCGCTTACCTATCAGCCTATGACGCTGAAGGAAAACGGACTTAACGATCTGGGTGATATCCGTTATAAGACAAAATGGTATCCCAACGGCACCTGTCCCCAGGGAATGTATCTGACTGTTATGCACCGCCCGGAAGACAACGGACTGGATTTCAATTTTGAACATCAGATCAAAGCGGTTTCAAGAGACGATCTGGAATATCTGTATTATTATCTCTGCAAGATCATGTTCAAAGGAACAGAAAATCCGGATCTGACCATAGGAGACATCATAAAACTGGTATAAAAGTGTAGAAAAGAACAAAGGGAGAACGATCATGTTTGAAAAATTAGTAAATATTATCTGTAACTATGTGGAAGTAGAACCGGAAAATATCCATCCGGAATCACGTTTCATGGAAGACCTTGGATTTACCTCCTTCGATTTTATGAGCATGCTTGGGGAAATTGAGGACGAATTTGATATTGAAGTAGAACAGAGCGAGGCGGCAAATATCCGTACCGTACAGGAAGCCGTTGATTATCTGGAAAAGCTTACCGCGGAAAATTAACGCCGCGCTGTCTCTGACGCTACAAAAAAGAAAGGAATAAAAACTATGCTTTGCAGTACTGTCCGCGATATTCTGGTCAATACAGAAAAAAAATATGGCCCGGAGGACGCGATTCGCTATAAAAAAAGCAAAAATGAAATTGAATCAAAAACTTACACACAGCTTCGGGAAGACAGCGAAAGCTTTTCCTGTGTTCTCAGAAATCTGAAGGAACAGGGAAATCACATTGCAGTAATTGGAATGACCTCCTACCCCTGGCTGATCACTTACTTCGGAACAGTAAACAGCGGAAGCGTTATTGTTCCGCTGGACGTCAATCTGCCTGCGGAGGATGTCTGCGATCTGATCGACCGCTCAGATTCTACCATACTTGTTTACGATGAAGTGCGCAAAGATGTGGCGGCAATGGCAAAGGAGCGCTGTCCGCAGTTGAAGTTCCTGATCTCCATGCAGCAGGCTGAACATGACGATCATGCCTTTTCCTTCTGGAAGCTTCTTGAAGAGCACGGTGGAAGCTTCGATTATATGCCGGAACCGGATCAGCTTTGCACCATCATGTTTACCTCCGGAACCACAGGAAAAAGCAAGGGCGTTATGCTGACCCACAGAAATGTAGCGGAAAATGCCACCTGTCTGGACATGAAGATCCCGGAGCGCACAGTGATCATGACAGTGCTTCCAATCCATCATGCCTACTGTCTGAGTATGGATATTTTGAAGGGCGTTTCTCTGGCGTCGATTATCTGTATCAATGATTCTCTGATGCGTGTGGCGAAAAATATCAAGCTCTTTAAACCGGAAATGATCCTTATGGTTCCTCTTATGATCGAGACGATGGCAAAAAAACTTGAGGAAGCTTCGCTGCTTCCTGCCAAGCTGGTAAAAAGCCAGGTATTCGGAAAACAGTTCCACACGATCTGCAGCGGCGGCGCTTATCTG
Organism: Candidatus Blautia intestinipullorum; assembly: GCA_019120475.1. Lineage (GTDB taxonomy): Bacteria > Bacillota > Clostridia > Lachnospirales > Lachnospiraceae > Blautia_A > Blautia_A intestinipullorum. Next base: position 9,940 of record DWVA01000188.1, read on the forward strand.
GATCCCTCCTATATCGATCTGTTCAAAAAATATGATATCACCATCCAACAGGGCTATGGAATGACAGAATGCTCTCCGGTGATCAGCGTTACGCAGAAGTGGAATATCCGTAAGGATGCAGTGGGCCAGCTTGTACCCAACTGTGAGGCAAAAACTGTAGACGGGGAGCTTTGGGTGAAGGGAAGCAGCGTGATGCAGGGATATTACAAAATGCCGGAGGAGACTGCGGAAACCCTGGAAGACGGCTGGCTGAAAACAGGCGATCTCGGCTATGTGGACGAGGACGGTTTTGTATATCTGACCGGACGTAAGAAAAATCTTATCATCACTAAAAACGGGGAGAATGTCTCTCCTGAAGAGCTGGAAAACGCACTTAGCACCAACCGTCTGGTAGGAGAGGTGCTTGTCCGTGAAAACAACGGCGTTATTGAGGCGGAAATATATCCGGATCAGGATTATCTGAAAAAGAAAAAGATCAAAAATGTCCGCGAAAAGCTTCAGGAAGTCATTGATGAATATAACCGCACTGCGGCTCCCCAGAAAAAAATCTACAGTCTGATCGTCCGGGATACAGAATTTGAGAAGACTACAACAAGGAAGATCAAAAGGTTTTAAGGGTTTTCTTTATTTATAAAACTCCATCAGCAAAGAAAAAGGCGGGACAGTGAATGTCCTGCTCTTTTTTTCCAATTTTTTCAATTACTTTCTTTATAAAGTGGTATAATGCAGAAAGGGAACAAAAAAATCAGAAAGGAAGAAACGCTCATGGTTATCATTCATAAAGAAAAATGTATCGGCTGCGGACTCTGCGCGAAGGACTGCCCCGCAGGCAAAATCAAAATAAAAGAAGGACATGCTGTTTATACGCCTGACTGTATCCAGTGCGGCCACTGCGTGGCTATCTGCCCCCAGGAGGCGGTTTCCATTCCGGAATATGATATGGCGGATGTAGAAGAGTACAGCGGCTCTGATTTTCATCTGGATCCGGAACAGTATCTCCGCGCAGTAAAATTCAGAAGGAGTATCCGGAATTTCAAAGAGAAGAAAGTTCCCGTGGATCTTCTGGAAAAATCAATTCAGGCAGGAAGATATACCCCTACCGCAAAGAACCGGCAGGGCTGCCGTTTTATCCTGGTTCAGGAGCAGCTTGATGAATTAAAGGAGCTTCTGTGGAGCCAGATACCGGAGATGGCGGAAAAACTGAAAAAAACTTTTCCCCAGTACTCCATGTTCTTTAAATTCCTTTACCGCAGACGGCGCGATAATCCCCGGGACGACGGACTCTTTTTCAATGCTCCGGCAGTTCTTTTTATCACCTGCAGCAGCTCTCTTGACGGAGGTCTCGCCGCTTCCAACATAGAAAATATGGCCGTTGCCCAGGGACTCGGCGTTCTTTATGACGGATATCTTACCCGTATAGTCGGCGCCTGTCCCAGAGTAAAAGAATGGCTCGGCATAGAAGAGGAATCGCCGCTTGTGTGCAGTATGCTGGTCGGATATCCTGCCGTTTCCTATAAGAGAACGGCTCCGCGTAAGCCGGCGGACATTGACTGGCGGTAAAAAATCCGCAGTTATTCTTCAGATGAAATATCAGGGGGGACTAGATTTTGAACAGCAAAAAATACGAAATAGACATGTGCAACGGATCGATCATGGACAAGCTGATCCTCTTCGCGCTTCCGCTGATGCTTACCAGCATCCTTCAGCTTATGTTTAACGCAGTAGATATCATTGTAGTAGGACATTACAGCGGGAGACAGGCCCTGGCGGCCGTAGGTTCCACAACAGCTCTGATCAATATTTTTACAAATCTTTTTATCGGCGTTTCTCTTGGCGCAAACGTCCTTGCAGCCCGTTATTACGCGGCTAAGCAGGAAAAAGAAATGTCAGAGGCGGTACACACATCCATTACTCTGGCGCTGGTCAGCGGGATCATTATGGCCTTTGTAGGGGTACTGGCTTCCAGATTTGCTCTTGAAGTGATGGGAACTCCTTCGGATGTGATCGGGCAGTCCGTTACTTATATGAAAATATACTTTTTAGGAATGCCCTTTTTCATGCTGTACAACTATGGCGCCGCGATACTGAGAGCGGTAGGCGATACAAGAAGACCGCTGATCTTTCTTGCCTTTGCGGGAATGGCCAATGTAGGGCTGGATCTTCTTCTCGTGATCGTGATCCCCCTTGATGTGGCCGGAGTAGCCATCGGCACTATTACATCCCAGTTTATATCCTGTATTCTTGTGCTGCGCTGCCTGTGGAAATCGGAAAGCAGCTATCAGCTCCGTTTTTCCAGGCTGTGCATCCGGTGGAAATACCTGAAGCGTATTTTCCAGGTAGGCATCCCGGCAGGCATTCAAAGTACAGTCATCAACTTCTCCAACGCCATGCTGCAGTCATCTGTAAATTCCTTCGGCTCCACAGCCATGGCGGGATATACGGCGGCAAACAACATCCTCAGTTTCCTGTATGCGGCCGTAAACGCCGTAACACAGGCGTGCATGAGCTTTACCAGCCAGAATTACAGCGTAGGAAAGCAGAAGAGGATGGACAGGGTGTTTTTTGACTGTATCTTTCTTTCCTCCGTTGCGGCTGTCATACTCGGCGTAGGCGCCTATCTTTTCGGCTCTCAGATCCTGAAGATCTACACCGCGGATCCGGACGTTATTTCCTGCGGAGTTGAGATTTTATCCATTACCACAGTTCCGTACTTTCTCTGCGGGATCATGGATCTGATCCCCGGCGCTCTGCGTGGAATGGGGCATTCCGCAGTTCCTATGATCTTATCCATAATCGGAACAGTGGGAACGAGGATTTTATGGATCTACGTCTTTTTCCCCGCTCACCGTTCTCTGCATTTTCTGTTTATATCTTATCCTGCGTCATGGATCTTCACCATTGTGATGCAGGCGGTGTGCTTCTATTTTGTAAGAAAGCTCTGTATGCGCCATCTGCCGGCCGGTCAATAACCGGAACTCCGCCGTATGGGATTACATATCATATATCCGTACGGCGGGCAGGAGCATCATTCTTCCCTCAGACGGACGGCAGTGGCCGCCTGACGCCTTCTGGCGTCGTCCAGAGCGGCGTAATGCTTCTTGGTAGTATTTACATCCCTGTGCCCCAAAACGTCCGCTACAAGGTAAATATCGCCTGTTTCCTGGTACAATGCCGTGCCGTAGGTGCTGCGGAGCTTATGCGGCGTGATCTTTTTGGTGGTGGTGATCTGCCGCGCGTATTTTTTTACAAGATTCTCCACTGCCTGAACGCCGATCCGGCGTCTCTGGGCGGAGTAGAAGAGAGCATGTTCATGGCCGGGAAGAGGAGTGACATTTTCTCGTACCTTCAGATAATTCTTCAGAGCTTTTTCTACCTCCGGTCCAAAATATACCACCATTTCATTTCCGCCTTTTCTTGTAACTTTAATTCCGTTGTTTTTAAAATCCACATCCTCAATATCAAGTCCCACGCATTCGGAAACGCGGATCCCCGTACCAAGGAGCAGGGTCACGATAGCCAGATCACGTTCTTTTGTCTTTTCATAATATACACGTTTCTGTCCGGTAAGTTTTTCGCCGCAGTGTTCGATATAATCAAGGAGCATGGCAACCTCGTCGGCGTCCAGTCGCACGATGCTTTTCTGATGGATCTTTGGAACGTCTACAAGGACCGCCGGATTTGTCTGTATCATTTCCCTTTTAAAATAATAGGCATAAAAGCTGCGCAAAGCGGAAATCTTGCGTTTCAGCCCGCGTTCGCCGTTTGTCTCCAGACGATCGCCGTTTTGATAGACCTTCAGGTATTCTTCATATTCCTCGATATCCACGGCTTTGACCTGATCCAGCACGTCAACAGTAAAATCCCTCATGGATTTTCCCTTAAAAGAAGGATTGGTATCCAGAAGAAACTGAAAAAAAATACGGATGTCGTAAGCGTAGGAAATCCTCGTTTTTGTAGTGGTCGTAGCGTCAATAGAACGAAAATAATCCCTGCAGAAAGGAGGCAGGCATTCCAGTACCTGACGCAGTCTGAGTGTATTTTCAATATCTGTGTGTTCATGATAAGTCTGTCTGTTTTCCATAAATATAATTCCCCCTGAGTCAAATTCGCCAAATCTGGGATAAGCATACCATAAAAGCGGGAATCTGTCTACATCTATATGATAAACTCGGGTTTGTCGTATAGATATACATGACTGAACCACTTCCTCCCAACGGGGTTATTGTCGCTGTAAACACCCGCAAAACTATGATCCGCTGATCTGCAGAATGTAAAAAAACATACGACGCATGCCGTATGTTTTTTTATTCTTTCTTTACAAAATATGTTCATCCAGGATTACTGTAAACGGTCCGTCATTTATAAGGGACACTTTCATATCTGCACCGAAAATCCCTTGCTGTACATTTGGAACTGTTCTGGAAGCTTCCCGGATCATATATTCATAGAGTTCCTCCGCCTTTGCCGGATCGCCCGCCTCTGTAAAACTCGGACGGTTTCCCTTCCGGCAGTTTGCATACAGCGTAAACTGCGAAACAAGCAAAAGTTCTCCGTTTACATCTTTAAGAGAAAGATTCGTTTTTCCGTTTTCATCTTCAAAAATGCGAAGTCCCAGAAGCTTTTTCAGATACTTGTCCGCTGTTTCCCGGGTATCGTCCCGTCCTACGCCTACAAAGACAAGGAAACCCTTTCCGATGCTTCCCACCGTTTTTCCTTCTGCCTTCACAGAAGCCTCAAGAACCCGCTGTACCACAAGTCTCATATAACCGCATATCTCTCCTATTTCTTGGATTCATCAAAAATCTTAACGGCCTCTATGATGACTTTTGCCGTGTTTTCAATTCCCAGCTTGCTGCTGTCCAGACAAAGATGATAGCTCTGGGCGTCGCCCCACTTTTTGTTGGTATAGTAATTGTAGTAGCTTGCCCTGCTTTTATCTGTCTTGACAATCGTATCCTTCGCTTTTTTATCAGACAGATTATATTTCTGAGCGATCCTGCGGATACGGGCA
>DWVA01000022.1 GCA_019120475.1 Candidatus Blautia intestinipullorum
ATCTGTGCTGCATAAGGGGTAGATTTCCTTGAACCTCTAAATCCCAGACCGCCGGCACTTGCCCAGGAAAGAGCGTTTCCTTCGTTGTCTGTCAGTGTAACAATCGTATTGTTAAAAGAAGACTGGATATGTGCCTGTCCGTGTTCAACGTTTTTCTTGACACGACGTTTTGTTGTCGTTTTTCTGGTTGCTTTTGCCATTTTAAAACTAACCTACACTTTCCTTTGATTTGTCAATATGTCATTAAGTACTCTGCTTATTTCTTTTTGTTTGCTACTGTTCTCTTCGGACCTTTGCGGGTTCTTGCGTTTGTCTTTGTCTTCTGTCCACGAACCGGCAGTCCTTTACGATGACGAATACCTCTGTAGCATCCGATTTCCTGCAGTCTCTTGATATTCAGAGCGATTTCACGGCGAAGATCACCTTCAACCATCATTGTCTCATCGATTACAGCGCTGATTCTCTTAACTTCATCGTCAGTCAGATCTCTGACACGTGTGTCAGGATTTACTTCCGCCTGAGCAAGGATCTTGTTTGCGCTTGGTCTCCCGATACCATAAATGTAGGTAAGACCGATTTCTACACGTTTTTCTCTTGGTAAGTCTACACCAGCTATACGAGCCATGTACTGTTTCCTCCATTTTCCGTTTTCTGAAAGCGTCGCATCGTACACCACTTGCAGCATGCAAGGTGAAATGGGGTGCATCTTCTGTTCCGCTTCCGTATTCTGTTCCTAATTGGGGTGCCTCGGTAAAACACCCAGCCGTCCCTGGCGCGAGACAGCCTTTCCGAAATTGCAGCTATACTGCCGCTGTTGCCTCTCGGTATTAGGCAATACATGCTTTCATAAGATTACTAAACAGTCCGAACAACCCATCCGGGTGTATCAGACTACAGCCGCACGTTTCACAAACATTAACCCTGTCTCTGTTTGTGTTTTGGATTTTCACAGATTACTCTGATAGATCCTTTTCTTTTGATGATCTTGCATTTTTCGCAGATCGGCTTTACAGATGATCTTACTTTCACTGGAAATCCTCCTTCCGTAATTTAGGCTTGAATCTGCAGTTATAGACGCACTCCTAGCGCGTTCGCATTATAGTCTATCATTATCTTCCTGGAATTGCAAGCGTTTTTTTCATTTTTTTGCAGGATTTTACCCGTTTCAATAGGATAAAATCCCGCTGTCTTTAAAATATGGATTTTCCTCCTATTCTCCTGCGCCCTGGAAAATCTCTGCAATGGGAGAATCTGCCGACAGGATCACTGTCTTGTTTTCACCCTTCATAGAATTTTTCAGCGCGTCGAGACTGCGGACAAAGGAATAAAATTCTGTTCTTCCTTCTTCTCCGTACGCTTCCGCGAGGATTTTCATATATTCCTGTTCGCCTTCCGCCTCCAGGATCTCCGCCTGTTTTCTGGCGTCGGAAATCTGAATCGCAACTTCTTTATCAGTAGTATTGCGGATCACTTTCGCTTCCGAACTTCCTTCTGCCGTATAGGTGGCGGCAATATTATCGCGCTCGGAAATCATCCTCTCATATACGGCTTCTTTATTATCATCCGGAAGATCCAGCTGTTTTGTCTCAAATAGGATGACGGATACCCCGTACTGCGCCATATTGTCATCCACCGCATTCATTACCATTTGGGACAGCTCTCCGTCTCTGCTGGTGATCACCTCGTCCTGAGACATACTGCTGATCGCGTTTTTTGTAGCATTGTAAACGGCTGTGTTGATCCTGCTTTCTCCATTTTCAATAGACGAATTCAGCGTCTGGGCGAATTTCAGCGGGTCTGTGATCTTCCAGATCACATAGCTGTCCGTGATCATAGTCTTTTTGTCTCTTGTGATCACATCCGACGGCGCCAGATCGTAGAGGAGCGTCTGCTTTGGAAGCGTAGCCGTAGTTTCCACAAAGGGGATCTTCAGACTGATCCCCGGCTTGTCGATCACCCGCTGTACCTTTCCAAACTGGCGTACCAGCTTATATTCATTCTGTTTTGTCACTGTCAAAGACGCGCCTGCCGCAAAGAGTACCACAAATCCTGCCAGCGTCATAATTATGCCTTTCTTCTTCATTACTGTTCACCTCCCTTGACATTCTCTGCTTCTGACGCAGAAGCTTTTCCTTCTGTTCCGGCGCTGTCTGCGGATTCCTGACTGCTTTCCGTTCCGGCAGCGCTGTCCTTCGATCCGCTTACAAAAGAATCCAGCGGAAGCACTTTCTGCGTTCCGTCCCCGTTATCAATGATCAGTTTCATATCCGGCAGCACATCTTCCATTGTCTCATAGAACATCCGAAGTTTTGTGACCTCAGGATTTTTTACATATTCTTCATACATGGCGTTAAACCGCGCCACCTCTGCTTCCGCTTCATTAATACGTACCTGCTTTGCCGCTTCCGCGTCCTGGATGATCTGATCCGCCTGGGCCTCGGCCTCCGGAAGCTGTTCGTTTCTATATTTATTCGCGTTATTGACTGCGGTTTCCTTGCCCTGCTTGGCAGTCTCCACAGCCTTAAACGCCCGCATGACCTCCTGTGTAGGCGGTTCGGAATCCTGGATCGTGATATTCACAAGCTGAATGCCTACATCCTGTTCTTCCATCTTCTCCATGATCATTTCCCGGATCTTTGCCTGGATCTCACTCTTTCCTGTAGTCAGCACATCGTCCACTGAATAACTGGCAATCACTGTACGGATACAGCTCTGTGCGATACTTTTCAGGATCTCTACCGGTTCCTGCGAAGTGTACAGGAATTTCACCGGTTCTGTAATTCTATATTCCACGAAAAAATCCACATCGATAAAATTATAATCTGATGTGATCATGATTCCTTCGTTTGTTACCACTTCATTGGAATCCTGCTGATATCCGATAGGAAATCCCTGGATCGTGGTATTTACCTTCTGTACCTTCTGAATAAGCGGTATTTTAAAATGAAGTCCCGTTTCCGTTACTGCTTTCGGAACGCCGAAGGTGGTAAGTACTGCCTGCTCCTGTTCCTGGATCTGATAAGTGCAGTCCGTTGCAAAAACTCCGGCCACCGCCAGCACAAGGATCACCGCAGCCGCTCTTTTCATCCCTTTTCCTACTTTTGGCTTTTTCGGTTTCCACCGTTTTCTCATATTGTCCATGTTCATATTAAAATCTTCCATGTTCCCTCCTTCTCACCGCCTTTTTGCGGCATTTTTTATACTTTTTCTCTTTCTTCGTCCCCTTGATCAGCATCTCGGTTCCCCTGCCTTCTTTGTTTTTT
>DWVA01000189.1 GCA_019120475.1 Candidatus Blautia intestinipullorum
CAGAAAACGGGGCGGAGACCCGGGAGGACGACGAAACAGCCCGCACTCTGGATGTAAAGAGCCTTGTATCCATGAACATGTGGGGACTGACTCCGGAATTCATGAATATACTGGAAAAAGGTTTCGTGGAATTCCTTCAGGGACTGTCTGCGGAAGACATTAAGAAAGAGTATCTTCTTCCGGAGATCATCGACTGCCTGATCAAAGAAAACAAAGCCAAGGTAGATGTTCTGGAAACAAAAGATACCTGGTTCGGCGTAACCTATCAGGAAGATAAGGCTTCCGTGGCCGCTGCATTTGAGAAGCTTGTAAAAGAGGGAGTATATCCGGAAAATCTTTATAAATAAGAGGAGGACTGGCATCATGGGAAAATATTTTGGAACAGACGGTTTTCGCGGGGAAGCAAACGTTCAGCTTACAGTAAATCATGCGTTTATGGTAGGACGCTATGTAGGATGGTACTATGGAAGAGATCATAAGGCGAAAATTGTGATCGGAAAAGATACGAGAAGAAGCAGCTACATGTTCGAGTACGCTCTTGTGGCGGGAATAACCGCGTCGGGAGCGGACGCCTACCTCCTTCACGTAACAACTACGCCCAGCGTTTCCTATGCGGTGCGCACTGAAGACTTTGACTGCGGCATTATGATCTCCGCAAGCCATAATCCGTTCCATGACAACGGGATCAAGCTGCTGAACGGAAACGGACAGAAGATCGAGGCTGAGATCGAGGCGAGGATCGAGGCGTATCTGGATGGAAAACTGGAGGAGCTGCCTCTGGCTACAGGAGAGGATATTGGACGGACTGTAGACTTTGCTTCCGGAAGAAACCGCTATATCGGATATCTGATCTCCATTCCCTGCCGCGATTTCAAAAACATCAAAGTGGGACTTGACTGTGCCAACGGCAGTTCCTCCGCTATTGCCAAGAGCGTGTTCGACGCTCTCCAGGCAAAAACATACGTGATCAACAACAAGCCGGACGGAACCAATATCAACACCAACTGTGGTTCCACCCACATTGAAGTCCTTCAGAGATTCGTAGTGGAGAAAGGACTTGATATAGGCTTTGCCTATGACGGAGACGCGGACCGCTGTATCGCAGTGGACCATAAAGGCAACATTATCGACGGCGACAAGATCATGTACGTCTGCGGAAAATATCTCAAGGAACAGGGCAAGCTGAATGGAAATACGGTAGTTACCACAGTAATGTCCAATATGGGCCTTTATAAGGCACTGGAGAGCGAGGGCATCAGCTACGAGCAGACAGCCGTAGGAGACAAATATGTAGCCGAGAACATGATGGAAAATAATTACAGCATCGGCGGCGAGCAGTCCGGACATATTATTTTCAGCCGTTACGCGGCTACAGGAGACGGAATCCTTACTTCTCTGATGGTAATGGAAGCCTGCGTGGAGAAAAAGTCAACGCTCTGCGATCTGGCAAAGGAAATGAAAGTCTATCCTCAGATCCTGCGCAACGTGCGCGTGGCGGATAAAAAGGCTGCCAGAGAAAACCCGAAGGTGAAGGAAGCTGTGGAAGCCGCGGCCAGAGCTCTTGGAACAGAAGGACGTATTCTTGTAAGAGAGAGCGGAACCGAACCGCTGATCCGCGTTATGGTGGAAGCCGGGACGGAGGATATCTGCGCGGAATATGTGAACAGCGTTGTAAAAGTATTGGAAGCTGAGGGGCTTGTTGTAGAATAAAGGATATACATGAAGAAAAGAAGTATTGGATGGCTCCTGGCGGCCTGCCTGGGAATTTCCCTTACGGCCGGCTGCGGAGGACAGGAACAGGAAACATACGGACAGGCGGAAAAGAATCTGGAGCAGGGAAGCTATGAGACTGCTCTTCAGAGCTTCAGCACATCGGTGGAAAACGGTTATAAGCTTCCCGAGTCGTACAGAGGGGCGGGGATCTCAGCTCTTCATCTGGGAAATTATGAAGATGCGGTCAGTTACTTTACCTCCGCCCTGGACAGCGAGGGAGCGGGAAGATCCCTGAAGCAGGATATTCTTTCCTACCGGGCCACAGCGGAGCTGAAGAGCGGGCTTCTGGATGACGCTATGGCCGATTGCCAGACTCTGGCGTCAGATTATTCCATGACTGCTGACAATTATTATCTTACCGGCTGCGTGGCTCTTGCCATGGATTCCTATGATGAGGCTGCGTCCAATTTTGAGCAGGCTTATGCAGAGGACGGCGGATATGATATGGCGATCCAGATATACGAAGCCTATCTGAACCGTGACATGGGAGCCGACGGTTCCAGATACCTGGAGGCAGTGCTGCAGACGGAGGCAAAAGACGCGGAGGACTACTGCAGCAGAGGACAGGTATACTATTATATGCAGGATTATGAAAATGCCAAAACTGAGCTGAACAAGGCTGTTGAGCAGGGAAGCTCAGAGGCAAAGCTGATCCTGGGAATGGTTTGTCTGGCTCAGGGAGACACTGCAGGCGCCCGTACTATGTATCAGGAGTATATCGACGGGGAGGACAGCATCCGGGCGAAGGGTTATAACGGCCTGGCGCTGTGCGACATTGCAGACGGAACATATGACAGCGCTCTGACGAATATTGCCAGCGGAATCGCAGAAGCGGATACCGAGGATATGCGGGATCTTCTGTTCAATGAGATCGTTGTCTATGAAAAGCAGCTGGACTTTGCCACGGCGCTGACAAAGACCCAGGAGTATGTGGAGATGTTCCCGGACGACAAGGATGCGGCGAAAGAGCTTACATTTCTTCAGTCACGGGTGGGAAATGCCTCATAGGAGAGAAATATGCGGTTTTATGATTTTAAGGAAATCCAGGAGCGGGTGATCCTGATCGGGGTACAGACAGAGCAGGGCGAAGACGTGGAGGCATCTCTGGATGAGCTCTCCGAGCTGGCCGGAACCGCCGGAGCACAAACAGCAGCAAAAGTTATCCAGAACAGAGAGGCGGTACATCCGGGAACCTATATTGGAAAAGGAAAGATCCAGGAAGTCAGAGGCCTTCTGGCAGCCCTTGACGCAAACGGAGTGATCTGCGACGACGAGCTTTCTCCGGCGCAGATGAATAATCTGGAAAAAGAGCTGGAATGTAAGGTCATGGACCGGACGCTTCTGATCCTGGATATTTTTGCGGCAAGAGCTGTAACAAGCGAAGGAAAGATCCAGGTGGAGCTTGCGCAGCTTAAGTACCGCGCGGCGCGGCTGGTAGGACTTCGTGACTCGCTGTCCAGACTGGGCGGCGGCATTGGAACAAGAGGCCCCGGAGAGAAAAAGCTGGAGACAGACCGGCGTCTGATCCGCGCCAGAATTTCCGCTTTAAAATCAGAATTAAAGCAGGTGGAAAAACACCGTGAGCTGATCCGTACAAACAGGTCCCGGGGCAGCCTGAAGACAGCGGCTATCGTGGGTTATACCAACGCCGGCAAGTCCACTCTTCTGAATACGCTGACAGGGGCTGCGGTACAGGCGGAGGACAAGCTTTTTGCCACTCTTGACCCAACCACCAGGCTTCTGGAGCTGAAGGACGGGCAGCAGCTTCTTTTAACCGATACAGTAGGCTTTATCCGGAAGCTTCCGCATCATCTGGTAGAGGCTTTTAAGAGTACTCTTGAGGAAGCAAAATATGCGGATTATATCATCCATGTGGTAGATGCCTCCAACCCTCAGGCGGAAACCCAGATGCATGTAGTTTATGAAACTCTCCGGGAACTGGGAGCTGCCGGCAAAAAGGTGATCACGCTTCTGAATAAGCAGGATCTGGCGAAAGAATCCGGTCTTCGGGATCTGCGGGCCGATCATACAGTAAAATGTTCGGCAAAAACAGGCCGGGGGCTGGATGAGCTGAAGGATCTTCTCTCAAAGCTTTTGTCAGAAGACCAGATCTATATTGAGGAACTGTTTTCTTACAGAGAAGGCGGAAAACTGCAGCGTATCAGGGAGTACGGCCATTTTCTTTCAGAAGAGTACCGGGACGACGGCATATATGTAAAGGCAAGGGTCCCGGCTGAGATCTTCATGTCGGTAATGCCGGAATAGTCCAGCCGGCTGGTTACAGGAGGAAATATGTACAGAATTTTTCTGGTGGAGGACGATGAGACCCTTTGTTCCCTTGTGAAAAAGCATCTGGAATCATGGGGATATGAAGTGACGGCGGCGGAGGATTTCTCAGATGTGATGGGAGAATTTGTGCGGCTCAGGCCCCAGCTTGTCCTTCTGGATCTGAAGCTGCCGCTTTTTAACGGGTTTCACTGGTGCGACGAGATCCGGCGCGTCTCCCAGGTTCCGGTGGTGTTTTTGTCCTCGGCTGCGGACAATATGAATATGGTCATGGCCATGAGCAGAGGAGCTGACGATTTTATCGCCAAGCCTTTCCATCTTGAGGTGCTTTCCGCCAAAGTGCAGGCGATCCTGAGAAGAGCTTATTCTTTTGGAGCGGGAGCGAATCTTCTGGAGCATGACGGGGTGATCCTGAATCTGGGCGGCAGCACGCTGGAGTATCAGGGAAGGACACTGGATCTGACAAAGAACGAGCTGCGTATCCTGAACCTTTTGTTTTCCAGAAGCGGACAGATCGTAGCCAGGGACGCGATCATGCAGATGCTGTGGGAAAACGATGATTTTGTAGATGATAATACCCTTACGGTGAATATCAACCGTCTCAGAAGAAAACTGGAAAGCGCGGGTCTGGAAAATATGATCGTTACCAAAAAAGGACAGGGATATATGATTCCCTGACCGGGAGAGCGGAAATGAAAGAATACTTTAAAACCATATGGAAAACAGCAGTTCTTTTTCTGGTATTCTGCGGGATCATGGGAATGGTATTCTGGCTGTACGGGTATCCGGCTGAGCCGGTAATATACGGGGCCCTGATCTGTCTGATCCCGGCAGGGGTGTTTCTGATCTACAGGTACTATATTTTCCGGAAACGGCGGGAAATCCTGGAATCTGTGCGGAAGGCGGCTCCTCTGGAGCTGGAGCGGCTTCCGGAGCCGGAAAATATCCATGAGAAATGCCTGATGGATATAATATGGAAGCTGAACAGGGAGCGGATGGAAACAGAGAAGGAAAGAGGCCGCGCTTACCAGGAAATGACAGATTATTATACCATGTGGGTCCACCAGATCAAAAATCCTATAGCGGCGCTGAGACTCCTTTTGGCGGAGGACCAGGAAAAGAATAAGGCCGCTCTGGGAGAAGTGTTCCGTGTGGAGGAATATGTGGATATGGTCCTGGGATACCTAAGGACAGAAGACATGTCCGCGGATATGAAATTTTCAGAGTGCAGTCTGGACAGCATTATCCGGGAACAGATCCATAAATATGCTTCTGTCTTTATTGGAAAAAAGCTGGCTCTTTCTTACGAGGGAACCGGAAAGCAGGTCCTTACGGATCCGAAGTGGCTTGGCTTTGTGATCGGACAGTGCCTTTCCAACGCCCTGAAATATACAAAGACAGGAGGCATCCATATTTACCTTTCGGAGTCCAGGCCAGATACTCTGGTCATAGAGGATACGGGGACAGGAATCCGGCAGGGGGATCTTCCACGGGTGTTTGAGCGCGGATTTACAGGATATAACGGCAGGGAGGAATCCAGATCTACGGGGATAGGTCTGTATCTTTCCAGAAAGATCATGAAAAAGCTGAACCACCAGATTGCAATAGAATCCAGTCCCGGCGCCGGAACGAAAGTATATCTCAGTCTTGGAAGAAAGAATGCGGAACTCTTTTAGAATATTTTAAAACGGACGGCGGTCTTCTGCCGGACAGATACAAAACTTACAAAAATGTCACTTAAAACAGGAAACTGTAAGCCAGAGCTATGGCAGACAGCTTCCTGTTTTTGTATACTTGTCATGTAAGAAGCCAAAGCTTTTATTTTGCGGACAGAATATCCAAAACATCTGCTGTATTGATCTGCGCGCGATCTGTCGTTATAAGGAGGATACCATCATGTCGTTACTGGAAGTTACAAATCTGAAAAAAATATATACTACCCGTTTCGGGGGAAACCAGGTACAGGCGCTGACAAACGTAACCTTTTCCGTGGAGGAGGGAGAGTTTGTGGCGATCATGGGGGAGAGCGGTTCCGGAAAGACTACTCTTCTGAACATTCTGGCGTCCCTGGACCGCCCTACAGAGGGAGAAGTCCTTCTGGAAGGAAAAAGCATCGTTCATCTGACCGAAAAAGAAATTTCCGCTTTCCGGAGAAAAAATCTGGGATTTGTATTTCAGGATTTTAATCTTCTGGATACCTTCAGTATCCGGGACAACATTTATCTCCCTCTGGTTCTGGCGGGAGAGGATTACCGGGAGATGGAGCAGAAGATCCGTCCGGTGGCGGGAGCGCTCCGTATCACGGAAATTCTGGACAAATACCCATATGAAGTTTCCGGAGGACAGAAACAGCGGGCGGCAGTAGCCAGGGCACTGATCACGAACCCCAGGCTGATCCTGGCGGACGAACCTACAGGCGCTCTTGATTCCCGGGCTGCCTCAGTTCTTCTTTCTATTTTTGGGGAGATCAATGAAGAAGGCCAGACCATTCTTATGGTGACGCACAGCGCCCAGGCGGCAAGCCATGCCTCCCGTGTGATGTTTATTAAGGACGGAGAGGTGTTCCATCAGATCTACCGGGGCGGAAAAAATCAGAGAGAAATGTACCAGATGATCTCCGACACACTTACTATTCTGATGACAGGCGGTGAGACTTATGCGTAAAGGATTATTTTTAAAGCTTGCTGTGACGAATATCAGGAATCACCGGGAGACATATTTTCCATACATGCTTTCCAATATCGGCTGTATCGCTTTTCTGTATATTATGCTGTTTCTTTTGGCAAGTCCGGATACGCCGGATATAAGGGGCGGCAGCACAGTCCGCGCGCTTCTGACAGTAGGGTTTGTGGTCATGGCGGTTTTTTCTGTTATTTTTCTTTTGTACGGAAACAGCTTTGTTATGAAAAGAAGACAAAAGGAATTCGGACTGTACAATATCCTTGGAATGGAAAAGATCCATATCAGCCAGATGCTTCTGACTGAAACTGTGATCACCGGGGTGGCGTCTCTGGCAGGGGGGATCTTTGTGGGAATCGCGGCAAGCAAGCTGGCGCTCCTTCTCCTTTTAAAATTCCTTCATATTCCGGCGGAATTCGGCTTTTATGTGACAGGAACTGGAATTCTGATCTGCGCGGGATTATATGGGATTGTACTGGCGCTTACTCTGATACGGAATCTGGGAAGGGTTCATCTGAGCCGTCCGGTGGAACTGCTCATGGGGAGCCGCACAGGAGAGAGAGAACCAAAAAGCAAGTGGCTTATGGCGGCGGCAGGTTTTATCTGCCTGGGCGCGGGGTACTATCTGGCCGTGACAACCGACTCCATTCTGTCCGCTTTCGGTATTTTTCTGGTTGACGTGCTGCTGGTCATGGCAGGCACTTATCTTACTTTTACTGCAGGAAGCATCATTATATTGAAGCTGATGCGGAGGAACAAAAGATTTTATTATAAGGTGCAGAATTTTACCAGTGTGTCCGGCATGCTTTACCGTATGAAGCAGAACGCGGTAGGACTTGCCAGCATATGTATCCTCAGCACAGGGGTTCTTTTGATGATCTCTTCCACCGTATGCCTGAACGCAGGAATCGATCAGGCGGTAAAGGCGTCCTGGCCCTTTGACCTGAATGTGAAGTTGTATGGATATTCTCTGGATGGTGCATACCAGGACGGGGCCTATGTGGCGCAAAAAGCCAGAGAAGAAGAGTTTCCTATAAAAGAACTGAAAACAAATGTAAGTTTTTCCCTGATAGTGACACAGGAAGGGGAAAATCTTGAACTTCTGAGCTCGGATACGAATGTGTCAGCAGCGGATTCTGCAGGACTGACAGTAATTCCGGAAAAAACATTTGAAGAGAATTCGAAAGAAGCAGTGGATCTGAAAGAGGGTGAAGTTCTTATATATGGAAGTGAGACGAAGAAAATCTGCCTTATGGGAGAGGAATTTGTCGTTCGCGGCCATCTGGACCAGGAGCCCATGGAAGGGGAGTTTGTTTTAAACGAACTGGGGGACAGCCTTTATCTTGTAATGACAGCCAGTGATTTCTCGCAGGTCTTCCGGAAACAGAACCAATATACAGAGTATCCATATCCGATATTGACGGAAATCGGCATAAATATAGAAGGATCTGATGAGACGAAGGCCGCCTGCAGCAGGAAACTGGACGAGATCCTTCAGACATATCAGGACAGCGGCCGGATTTCCGACGGCGGATATTATATCAGCAAATCCCAGGTGCAGGCAAAGAGTGGCTTTTATGAGATAAACGGAGGACTCCTTTTCCTTGGGGTGCTTCTGGGAGGAGCTTTCCTTATGGGTACGGCTCTGATCATCTACTACAAACAGATATCAGAGGGATACGAGGACCGAAACCGTTTTGAGATCATGCGGAAAGTGGGAATGAGCAGAAGAGAGGTGAAATCTTCTATAAACAGGCAGATCCTTATGGTGTTTTTTCTTCCGCTTCTGATGGCGGTCCTTCATATCAGCATGGCTTTTCCTCTGATCCAGACTCTTCTCCAGGCGTTGGGAATGCCTCCGGATATGCTGTTTCTGATTTGTACCGGGGGAACGGTGCTTGTTTTTGCGCTGGTATATGGAATGATCTATATTTTTACTGCCCGTTCTTATTACAGGATCCTGGAAAAAGCAGAATAGAGCGGGCTGAACGGCGATGAAATTTTTTCCTGGCGTTCCCGGTGGTTTACATTTCGGAGAATTGCAAGTATAATAATACACGAATCGGCAGCGTTCGTCATGTATAGAGCGGACGATGAAATCCAGAAACGAGGAGTGGTTATTATGGTAAAGCAGAATATAATTTTTGTGGCAAATAAAGCGGGAAGTCTTCAGGATGTGACGGAGCTTCTTGCAGAAAAAGGGGTTAATATTTATGGTTTCGCCTGTTTCGACGCCCCGGAGTTTGCACTGTTCCGTATGGTTTCAGATAATGCGGAAGAAGTGGAAAAGGTTTTGACAGAAGCCGGATATATGAACCGTCTTACAGAGGTGATCGCTGTGGATCTGAAGGATGAAGTAGGGGGATTGAACGCTGTGCTGAAAGTACTGAAAGACTGCAACGTAAACCTTGACTACATCTATACTTCCTATCACAGAAAAAGCAGCCAGCCTATTATGATCCTTCAGGGAGAAGAGCTTTTTGTTACAGAAAATGTTCTGAAAAGCAATGGGTTCCATGTACTGGACAGCCTGGAGGATCTGTAGGAAAATGGACAGAATACAATTTAAACAGGGACTCCGGGACGGAGTCCCTATTGCGCTTGGGTATTTTGCCGTATCCTTTACCTTCGGCATGATGGCGGTGTCGGGAGGGATGACTGCAGGACAGGCGGTATTGATCTCTCTGACAAACCTTACTTCCGCAGGACAGTTTGCGGGGTTGGACATTATCCTGGCAGGAGGATCTTTTTGGGAAATGGCGCTGACTCAGCTTGTTATTAATTTAAGGTACTGTCTGATGTCCTTTTCTTTATCCCAGAAGCTGCACCGGGGCCTTCCTCTGCACCACCGGCTTCTGGTGGCGTTCGGCATTACTGATGAGATCTTCGGGGTCAGCGCTTCCAGGGAGGGAAGACTGAGCCCCTGGTATAATTATGGGGCGATGTGTGTGGCGATTCCCGGATGGACACTGGGAACTCTGGCGGGAGGAATTTCCGGAGGGCTTCTTCCGGATTTTCTTGTAAGCGCTCTCAGCGTGGCGATATATGGAATGTTCCTTGCTGTGATCATTCCTCCGGCCAAGAAAAACAGACCGGTTCTTTTTGTGGTTCTGGGATCTATGGCTGTCAGCAGTATTTTTGCGGCGGTTCCTGTGCTGAAGCAGGTTTCATCCGGCTTTGTCATCATCATCACCACGCTTCTGGCGGCAGGAACGGCGGCGTATTTCTGCCCGGTAAAGGAAGAAAAGGAGGAGACTCATGGAGCATAATGTCTATCTTTATATCCTGGTAATGGCCGGGGTGACTTATCTGATCCGGATGCTGCCTCTGGTGCTTTTTAAAAAAGAAATCACCAGTCCTTTTGTAAGATCGTTTTTGTTTTATGTACCCTACGCCTGTCTGGCGGCTATGACATTTCCTGCTATCCTGACGGCGCCCTCCGGCGGCATGATCGCGGGGATCGCAGGTCTGGCGGCGGCCCTTGCGGCAGCCTACCGGGAAAAAAGTCTGCTGACCGTAGCGGCCTTTGCCTGCGCAGCAGTATTTGTGGCGGAGAGGATCATGGAGATCGTGGGATAGCTGTTTCTTGTCAACCGGATACAGAATTGCTATAATATCAGAAAATACAGAAGAAAGGCGAGAAAAATGGGGGAATTATTTGACTTTAACATTTTGTTGATCGGCTTTATGGGAGCAGGAAAAAGTACAGTGGCGGATTATCTGAAAGAAGCATATTCCATGGAAGTTGTAGAAATGGATCAGATTATTGCCAAGAGGCAGGGAATGAGTATTTCCGATATTTTTGAAAAGCATGGGGAGGAATTTTTCAGGGATCTTGAAACGAATCTTCTGATAGAAATGCAGTCCAGAAGCAACGTAGTGATCTCCTGCGGCGGCGGGGTTCCCATGAGGGAGCGCAACGTAAAAGAAATGAAGAAAAACGGACGGGTGGTTCTGCTTACGGCAGAGCCGGAGACAATTCTGGAACGTACAAAGAATGATCACGGACGCCCGCTTCTGGAAGGAAATAAAAATGTTCCTTATATTGCGGAACTGATGGAAAAACGAAGAGAAAAATATGAAGCTGCTGCGGACATTATCGTGAAGACTGATGGAAGAAGCCCGCAGGATATCTGTGAAGAGATCATTGATAAGCTGAAAGTTAAAAATCTTTAAGGAGGAGAGGAAAATGGAACAGAGAATTAAGGGAACAACAGGTTTGATGGGATTGATCGGAAGCCCGGTGGGTCATTCCGGATCGCCGGACATGTACAATTTCAGCTTTCGGTATCATCATCTGGATTATGCATATCTGGCTTTTGATATAAAAGAAGACCAGGTGAAAGCGGCTTTGGACGCTATGCGTCTGTTTCATATGAGGGGCTGCAATGTAACAATGCCCTGCAAAAACGAGGCTGCGAAATATATGGACGAATTATCTCCGGCGGCTAGGATCATCGGCGCAGTCAACACCATCGTCAATGAGAACGGAAGACTGATCGGCCATATTACTGACGGAACAGGTTTTGTACATAACCTTAAGGAGAACGGGGTAGAGGTAAAAAATAAAAAACTGGTGGTTCTGGGAGCAGGAGGCGCGGCAACGGCGATTCAGGTGCAGTGCGCGCTGGACGGAGCCAGAGAGATATCTATCTTCAATCCTGACGATCCGTTTCTGGCCAGGGCAAAAGGCACCGCGGAAAAGCTGGGCAAAGAAAGACCAGAATGTAAGGTGCAGGTATTCTGTCTGGAGGATAAGGAAAAACTGAAAGCGGAAATTGCGGAAGCGGATATTCTTGTAAACGGCACGCTGGCGGGAATGAAGCCTCATGACAACATTTCTCCTATAACGGATACCTCTGTATTCCGTCAGGGACTTGTGGTTGCCGACGTGGTGTATAATCCCGAGGAAACAAGACTTCTGAGAGAAGCAAAGGAAGCCGGATGCAAAACAATAGGGGGAAAAGGAATGCTTTTGTGGCAGGGAGCCGCTGCTTACAAGTTATATACAGGGCTTGAAATGCCTGTGGAGGAATACCGGAAATACCAGAAAGGACAGGAAGAAGCCTGAAGACTTTCTCCTGTCCTTTGTCCTCTTGATTCAGTGCGGAAGTCCCGCAGCCGCTGTTTTTGACTGGTCCTGCAGTTTATGATCAGTTTCCCAGGAAAGAGAGATCGATCTCGCCTTCAAAAACAGTAACAGCAGGCCCGGTCATGTACACAAGATCTTCCTGGCGGTTCCAGAAAATCTGCAGATCTCCGCCAAGAAGCTTCACTGTTACAGGACGGTCCTCGTCTACAAGACCGTTCAGCACAGAGGCTACAGCCACGGCACAGGCCCCGGTGCCGCAGGCAAGAGTTTCGCCTGAGCCCCGTTCCCAGACACGCATCTGAAGTGTGTGGCGGTCGATGACCTTTACGAATTCTGTGTTGATCCTGTCGGGAAAAGCAAGATGGTTTTCAAACTGAGGCCCCAGGGTATTGATATCCAGATTCTCAAGATCGTCCATGTAGACAATGGCATGGGGATTTCCCATGGAAACCGCAGTGATGCGGTAAGTTTTTCCATTTACGTCCAGCGGATGATCGATCACCTGCTCTGTATCGGAAACAACGGGAATCTGGTTTGCCAAAAGAACGGGAGAGCCCATATTTACTTCCACAGTGCTTACCTTTCCGTTTTTGACTGTGAGAGAAAGATATTTAATTCCGCTCTTTGTATCTATGCTGAGATTTTTCTTTCTGACGATCCCTTTGTCATAAACGAATTTTGCCACGCATCGTATACCGTTTCCGCACATAGCGCCCTGGGAGCCGTCCAGGTTATACATTTCCATTTCGCAGTCTGCGGTGTCGGAAGGTTTGATCAGGATCAGACCATCCGAACCGATTCCAAAATGACGGTCGCTGACAAATTTTGCTACAGCGGAAGGATCCTGAACTGTTTCTTCAAAACAGTTCACATATACATAATCGTTTCCGATTCCCTGCATTTTCGTAAATTTCATAAAGTTCCTCCTCGTAATTATTTATACTTTTTGATATCCCCTTGTATACTGACGCTAACCAGTATATAGATAAAATGTTATAGTTTTGTGAAATCAATATAAAAAATATGGGAATAAATTTACAGACCGGCCCTATTGCCTGCCGGACAAAAGACGGGACAATCTGTCGCATCATCTGTCAGGCAGGAAAAAATCATGGCAGGATCCCATAGATCTCCGGGAAAGGCTCAAGGCTTCGTTTCAGGATTCCGGTTACCTGAGCGATGAGGATCCCGTAATTCGTTATGGGAACATGCTGGTCCTGACAGCAGGCAATCCTGTATTTCATTTCCCTTTCGTTCAGCATACAGCCGCCGCAGTGGACGACCAGCTTGAAAGCGCTGACATCATCCGGAAATTCTGTTCCTGAAGTAAAGACAAACTCCGGCTGTTTTCCGGTGTACTGACGTATCCAGTTAGGGATTTTGAAGGTTCCGATATCGTCGCACTGACGATGATGAGTACAGCCTTCGGCGATCAGTATCCTGTCCCCGTCCTGGATATCCCGGAGCGCGGCCGCTCCCTCCACAGCGGTTTTCAGATCTCCTTTATACCGGGCGAACAGAATCGAAAAAGAAGTCAGGGGAATATCCGCAGGAGTATCCCTGGACACCCGTTTAAAAGCCTGGCTGTCAGTAACTACAAGGTGCGGGCGGATGCCTTTGCTTAAAAGGTTCGTTAAAGCGTCCTTTAGTTCTGTATCCCGGACTACCATGGAAAGCCCGCCGTGTTCCAGAATATCCCGGATAGTCTGCTGCTGGGGCAGGATCAGCCTTCCCTTTGGCGCGGCCTTATCAATGGGGACCACCAGAATAATAAGGTCGAGAGGAGACATAAGATCGCCGATCAGAGGATATTTATGTGTATCCTCCGGTTTCAGAGAGGCGATCATTTCCTTCAGTTCATAAATATTGGTTTTTTTTGCCGCACTGACGCAGATGGTATGAGAATCCGCATCCTGGCTCGAAATATCACAGGAAACTGCGCCGGCGCCCTCTTTCCGGTCTGTGGAGATCAGGTCGCATTTGTTGTAAACCACCACATAAGGGATCCTTTTGTCCCGGAATCTTTTTATCAGAGCTTCCTCGGGAGCGCCCCTGCCTATGGTGCTGTCCACCACAAGAACAGCGATATCCGTCTTGTTCAGCACCTGATAGCTTTTCTTGACTCTCAGGGCGCCAAGCTCGCCTTCATCGTCAATTCCCGGCGTGTCGATGACCATTACCGGGCCGAGAGGAAGAAGTTCCATAGTCTTATAGACCGGGTCTGTAGTTGTGCCTCTTACATCGGAGACAATAGCAAGTTCCTGTCCTGTGACAGCGTTGATGATGCTGGATTTTCCGGCGTTCCGCCGGCCGAAAAAACTGATGTGTACCCGCTCGGAAGCAGGCGTCTGATTCATTCCCATAATATTGTCCTCCTCATCTGCATTATGTAATCCTTCTGATTTTGAGTATAACAAAAACCTGGAAGGAATTCAATGAAGAACAGGAATACTCCGTTCCTTTGACAAAAGAACCGGATTTATAAAAAATAGTTTCATATTATTCATGGAGCCTATTGCATTTTATAAAAAACATGGTACAATAAGAGCAATGATTTGAAGGGGAAAACCTGTGTTTATGGGAAATTTTCTCAGAACA
Organism: Candidatus Blautia intestinipullorum; assembly: GCA_019120475.1. Classification (GTDB taxonomy): domain Bacteria; phylum Bacillota; class Clostridia; order Lachnospirales; family Lachnospiraceae; genus Blautia_A; species Blautia_A intestinipullorum. The sequence continues at coordinate 14,429 of DWVA01000189.1, forward strand.
AAGCTTCCCTAATGGCTGTATTGAACAGTAAGTTTTATACAAAGAAATGTATAAATATGCCTGCTGACAGAACAGGCAAGAAGGAGGAAAATTAATAATGAAAAACATGAAAAAATTTGCAGCTCTGGCATTAAGCGCGGTAATGACCGCTTCCATGGCGGTTTCTGTATCTGCGGCAGTAGAATCCAAGGACGACCTTCCGGGCAAGAAGATCGGCGTTCAGCTTGGAACCACCGGAGATCTGGAGGCTTCCGAGTATGAAGCAGAGGGCGCAACTGTAGAGCGTTACAGCAAAGGCAGCGAGGCTGTCCAGGCTCTGAAGGCAGGACAGATCGACTGTGTGATCATTGACTCACAGCCGGCGCAGAAATTCGTAGAAGCAAACGATGATCTGAAGATCCTGGACGATCCGTTCGTTGACGAGCAGTATGCGATCTGTCTGGCAAAGGACAACGACGAGCTTCTGGAAGAGATCAACGGCGCTCTGAAGGAACTGAAAGAGGACGGCACCATCGACAGCATTATGGATAACTACATCGGCGAGAATATCGGAGAAACACCTTATGAATCTCCGGAGGATGTAGATCGTTCCAAAGGCGAGCTGGTAATGGCCACCAACGCTGAATTTGAGCCCTATGAATATCATGAAGGCGATAAGATCGTGGGAATCGACGCGGACATTGCTCAGGCGATCTGCGATAAGCTGGGATATGAGCTGAAGATCGAGGATATGGAGTTTGACGCTATCCTTCCGGCCATCCAGTCCGGCAAGGCTGACTTCGGCGCGGCAGGCATGACTGTGACAGAAGACCGCGCGGCCAGCGTAAACTTCACAGATACCTATGCAAACGCAAGCCAGGTTATTATTGTGAAAAAGTAACTATCGGAATCCTATTCACGGACGTCTGTCCGGAATACATACAGAGCTGTTGACTGCTGCCAACAGCTCTTTTGCTGAGGAAAGCAGGGAGAGACCAAATGATATTGGCAGATATTAAACAGGATTTTTATTTGAATTTTATTAAAGATGACCGCTATATGTGGCTGGTAGACGGTCTGAAGACCACTCTTATCATCACCCTGTTCGCGGTAGTCGTAGGGATCATCCTTGGATTTATTGTGGCGATCATCCGTTCCGCCCATGATAAATCAGGGCATTTTAAGGTTCTGAACGCCATTTGCCGCGTTTATCTTACCGTGATCCGGGGAACACCGACTATGATCCAGCTTCTGATCATGAACTTTGTTATTTTCGGCGCTGTGAGCATTAACAAAATTATTGTGGGAGGTCTGGCTTTCGGCATTAACTCCGGAGCTTATGTGGCGGAAATCGTCCGTTCCGGAATCATGTCCATTGATCAGGGACAGACAGAAGCAGGACGTAGCCTGGGACTGAATTTTACGCAGACTATGCGTCTGATCATTATGCCCCAGGCATTTAAAAACGTTCTTCCGGCTCTGGTAAATGAGTTTATTGTGCTGATCAAGGAAACATCCATTATCGGCTATATCGGAATGATGGATCTGACAAAGGGAGCGATGCTGATCCAGAGCCGTACTTACAACGCGTTCTGGCCTCTTATGGCCGCCGCCGCGATCTATCTGGTACTTGTAATGCTTTTAACCTTTCTTATGAATAAACTGGAAAGGAGGCTGAGAACAAATGAGCGTAAATAAGGATAAAGTTCTTATAGAAGTGCAGGGATTGAAAAAAGCCTTTGGCAGCAATCAGGTTCTCGACGGGATCACCACAGATATCTGTCAGGGTGAAGTAGTAGTTATCATCGGTCCTTCCGGATCCGGAAAATCTACTTTCCTCCGTTCGCTGAATCTTCTGGAGGTGCCTACGGGGGGGCGTATTCTTTTTGAGGGAACGGATATCACGGATCCCAAGGTGGATATCAACCGCCACCGCCAGAAAATCGGAATGGTATTCCAGCAGTTTAATCTGTTCCCGCACAAAACAGTGAAGGAAAATATCATGCTGGCTCCGGTGACGCTGAAACTGATGACAAAAGAAGAGGCGTCCAAACGGGCGGACGAGCTTCTTGAAAGAGTAGGGCTGCCGGAGAAGGCAGATACTTACCCGGACATGCTTTCCGGAGGACAGAAGCAGCGTATCGCTATTGCAAGAGCCCTGGCAATGAATCCGGATGTGATGCTTTTTGACGAGCCTACGTCCGCCCTTGACCCGGAAATGGTAGGAGAGGTTCTGGAACTGATGAAAGAACTGGCGGACTCAGGCATGACAATGGTGGTAGTCACTCATGAGATGGGATTCGCCAGAGAAGTAGGAACAAGAGTCCTGTTTATCGACGACGGCAAGATACAGGAAGAAAACACGCCGGAAGAATTTTTTACAAATCCGAAAAACCAGAGACTGAAAGATTTTCTTTCAAAGGTATTATAAAAAATCCCCCCGGGAAACAGTTTTTTGACAATAAGATACCCCGGAAGCTGAGATATTGTACAGCCGCATTCAGGCGGCATAAGATATATCTGCAGTTTCCGGGGTATTTTCTTTTTTCAGATTCTTACAAACCGGCGTCGGCCGGAACAGCGCTCAGAAGCTTTTCTGTCAGTTCTTTCTTCTCCGCGTTAAGGGTCTTCAGTTCCTTATAGCAGTATTTGATGATCTCCTTACGGGTGATGATGCCGATAAAAAAGCCCTGATCGTCGATTACGGGAACATAATTCTGGTTGATGGCACGATCCAGAAGATCTTCCATATCCGCATCAGCGTGAACCGGTTTATAGGTGGCTCTCCGCGGAATCGCCATAATAGAGATATCTTCCATCTCTTTTACATCTATGGTGTTCAGCCGTTTCAGCCCCCAGAGAAGATCTCCTTCAGAGATGGTCCCTGTATATCGTCCGTCTACGCTGAGAAGAGGAATGCAGGAAAATTTCCGGTGTTCCATTTTCTCAACCGTCTGACGCAGAGTGTCGTCTTCAAATATATAAGCTACTTCACTTTTGGGTGTTAAAAAAAATAAAATATTCACGTTATGTACCTCTGTCTTTCATACGTTTCAGATTCTATTGATATGATAGTATGAAGGCTCTTTGCTGTCAATAAGATGAAATATTAAATTTTAGTGAAAAATTACCTATAACAGAGCACAAAATGTTCACATTTTACAGCAGTTTTACTCCTTTTTCTTCCGCCTGCTTTACAACTTCATCAGGCCAGAGGGATACATGGACTTCGCCGATATGGGCTTTTCTCAGGAAAAACATACAGATGCGGGACTGACCGATACCGCCTCCGATGGTATATGGAAGCTCTTTATTCAGGACCGCCTTCTGGAAGGGAAGTTCTCTCCTGTCGTCGCAGCCGGACTCGCGAAGCTGTATATCAAGAGCCTCTTCGTCTACGCGGATGCCCATAGAGGAAAGCTCCAGAGCAATGTCAAGAACAGGATAATAAACAAGGATGTCTCCGTTCAGCTCCCAGTCGTCATAATCCGGTGCCCGTCCGTCATGACGCTCTCCGTTGCTTAAGGTTTTTCCTACCTGCATCAGGAAAACAGCGCCTTTTTCTTTTACGATCTTGTATTCCCGTTCCTTGGGCGTGCAGTCAGGATACATATCTACCAGTTCCTGCGTGGAAACAAAAGCGATCTCCCTTGGAAGGATTTCTTCTATATAATCGTACTGCACAGCCATATATTTCTCTGTTTTCCGCAGCACACTGTAAATAGTCCGCACAGTACTGATCAGAGTGGACATGTTTCTCTCCTCTTTGGAGATAACTTTTTCCCAATCCCACTGATCCACATAGACGGAATGGATATTGTCAATGTCTTCGTCTCTGCGAATGGCGATCATATCGGTGTAAAGGCCCTCGCCCTGGGAAAAACCGTATTTTTTCAGTGCGTACCGCTTCCATTTGGCAAGGGAGTGTACGATTTCCGCATCCTCATGCAGACCTTTGATATCGAAGCTGACCGGACGTTCCACGCCGTTCAGATTATCGTTAAGCCCGGAAGAGGGAGATACAAAAATCGGTGCGGACACACGCAGAAGATTCAGTTTCTGCGCCAGAGTCTGCTGAAAAAAGTCTTTGACTGTCTTGATGGCTACCTGGGTATCATGAAGGTTCAGGTCAGAACGATATCCGGCAGGAATTTTAATCTGTTCCATAATAAGTCCTCCTCGTCATTAATAACGCTATTATATCAGGAAAAATCAGCCATTGCAATTTTTAACTTGTGCAGCGGCGGGAAATTTACTACAATGGTATTAAGTGCAGAGGTAAGCTCCAAACACAGGGATTGTCCCCGGCGTACGGCACCGGAGCGATGATTAAAAAAGGGAGGAGGCATGGAGATGATCGGAGAAAGATGCCCGTTGTGCGACGGGCCTGTAGCAAATGGAAGATGTACGGTCTGCGGGATGCCTTATAAAAAAGATGAAATACTGTATCACCTGAACGAAAACAGCAGGGATCATTATAAGCATGCCACAGAAAAAGCGCGGGAGATCATGAGGAACAAAGCGGGTGCTTCAGGAACAGACGGAAGGTCTCTAGGGAAAAACGCCAGCAAGGAAGATATCAAGGCTTACCAGGAAAAGACGCGGCAGGAGGCCGTAAAACGGATGACCGCCACAAAAACACCTGTATCCTCCGGAAAGAACAGCGCAAAGAAAAAGAATCAGAAGAAAGTAGAGTCCGCCTACGGACCTGAAAAAAAGAAGACAGGGAAGGGAAAGATAATCTTATGGATCATTGTGATCCTGCTTATTCTTCTGCCGTCTATTCTGGATTTCGTGGAAGAAAAAGCCGACCAGTACTTTTACGAAAGAACGGAGGACTACGGCATCAGTCATGACGTTGATATACATACGATATCTGAGGATACCTGATAAAAATCATCGTATTTTTGAATAGAGGATAAAAATTATAATTCCCTCTTTTCTTTCACATGATATTGTGCTATACTCTCTCTTACAGCACCAGATATGGGGAGTGAGATTGGCGAAGAAAGAGGTGCCGCAAAGACTTCTTCGTACTGCAAAACAGGAGAAAATGGTATGATTTATGTGATCAAGAAAGATGGAACAAAAGAAGAATTTAATCCGCAGAAGATCGTGGCTGCCGTAAATAAATCCGCGGCCCGTATTCTTTATACATTTTCCCAGGAGGAAAAGGACTTCATCTGCCGCTTTGCAGAGGAGCACGCGGCTTCCCTGGGGAAAGAAGAAATACAGATCCAGGAGATGCACAATATCGTAGAGGGCGCCCTGGAGAGAGTAAATCCGGCAGTGGCAAAAAGCTACCGTGACTACCGGAATTATAAACTTGATTTTATCCATATGATGGATGACGTATATACCAAGAGCCAGGCCATCCGCTATATCGGAGACAAGAGCAATGCCAATACGGACAGCGCTCTGGTTGCCACCAAGAGGAGTCTGATCTTCAATGAACTGAATAAGGAACTCTACCGGAAATTTTTTATGACCCGCAACGAGCTTCAGGCATGCAAAGACGGATATATTTATATCCATGACCAGTCCGCCCGCCTTGACACCATGAACTGCTGTCTTTTTGACGTGGCGTCTGTTCTGAGGGGCGGCTTTGAAATGGGAAATGTCTGGTATAACGAGCCGAAAACACTGGATACCGCTTTTGACGTTATGGGCGATATCGTGCTCAGTACGGCGGCTCAGCAGTACGGCGGCTTTACTGTACCGGAGGTAGATAAGATCCTGGGGCCCTACGCCCAGAAAAGCTACGACAAATACGTTCAGGAATTCCTGAAATATTCAGACGAGAGCTGGTCAGGCAGAGAGGAAAAAGCCATCGAATATGCTCTCGATAAGGTGCGCAGGGACTTTGACCAGGGATGGCAGGGAATTGAGTACAAGCTGAACACAGTGGGCTCTTCCAGAGGAGACTATCCTTTTGTTACGGTAACCCTTGGCCTTGGAACGGGACAGTTTGAGAAAATGTGCAATCTTTCTCTTCTGGAAGTACATAAGGGAGGCCAGGGAAAGGCAGGCCATAAAAAGCCTGTGCTGTTCCCCAAAATCGTATTCCTTTATGACGAAAATCTCCATGGTCCGGGCAAATGCTGCGAAGATGTGTTCGAGGCAGGTGTGGACTGTTCCGCCAAAACCATGTATCCCGACTGGCTTTCTCTTACCGGAAAAGGTTATATCGCCAGCATGTACAAGCAGTACGGCAAGGTGATCAGTCCCATGGGCTGCAGGGCTTTCTTAAGTCCATGGTATGAGAGAGGCGGCATGCATCCGGCGGACGAAAACGACGCACCTGTATTTGTGGGAAGATTTAACATAGGCGCTGTAAGTCTCCATCTTCCGATGATCCTTGCCAAAGCAAGGGCGGAGAGCCGGGATTTCTACGAGGTGCTTGATTTTTATCTGGAGATGATCCGTAATCTGCATATCCGCACTTACGAGTATCTGGGACAGATGAGAGCATCTACCAATCCTCTGGCGTACTGCGAGGGCGGTTTTTACGGCGGGCATCTGGAGCCTCACGAAAAGATCGGAAAGATCCTGAAGCCAATGACTGCTTCCTTCGGAATTACGGCGCTGAACGAGCTGCAGGAGCTGTACAACGGCAAATCCATCCGTGAGGACGGCCAGTTTGCTCTGGATGTGCTGAAATACATCAACGACAAGGTAAATCAGTTCAAGGAAGAGGACGGAAATCTGTACGCTATCTACGGAACTCCGGCGGAAAGTCTCTGCGGACTCCAGGTAGAGCAGTTCCGTAAAATGTATGGTATTGTGGAGGGCGTTTCCGACAGGCCGTATGTAAGCAACAGCTTCCATTGTCATGTGACAGAGGACGTAACGCCTATTGAGAAGCAGGATCTGGAAGGACGCTTCTGGGAACTCTGCAACGGCGGAAAGATCCAGTATGTAAGATATCCTATCGGTTATAATAAAGAAGCGATCCGGACTCTTATCCGCAGAGCCATGGATCTGGGATACTATGAGGGAGTAAATCTTTCTCTGGCATACTGCGACGACTGCGGCCATGAAGAACTGGAAATGGACGTATGCCCGGTCTGCGGCTCCAGCAATCTGACAAAGATCGACCGTATGAACGGCTATCTTTCTTACAGCCGGGTACATGGCGATACCCGTCTGAATGAAGCGAAGATGGCGGAGATCGCGGAAAGAAAGTCTATGTAAATGCGGAATATATTTTAAGATACAGAAAATAAGCGATTTGCTGAAGAAAAGATATCAGAACGGAAACTGAATAAAAAAGAATGAAAAAGAGCTTCTGTTCCTGCTGATGGAAGAAAACGGCAGGAACGGGAGTTCTTTTTGTTGCAAAAAATACCCTCTCCCGACAGGAGAGGGCAGCTTTTTATTTGATGATCGTACCTGTTTTTTCCCTGTAGCCGTCTCTGGCATGGGGGATATCGGTGATAATGGCTCTTCTTCCGGCGCCTTTTTCCAGGAAAGAAAGACCTGCTTCGATCTTGGGAAGCATAGAGCCTTTTGTAAACTGATCCTCAGCGATATAGCGGCGGGCGTCGTCTGCGGAAACAATACCAAGATATTTCTCATGGTCAGTGCCTCTGTCAAGACTTACCTTTTCCACACTGGTAAGGATCATAAGCGTATCGGCATTCAGCTCTTCGGCAAGAAGCCCGCTGGCAAAATCTTTTTCGATGATAGCGCTTGCCCCGTGGAGGTCAATACCCTGTTCCATAACAGGAATTCCGCCGCCTCCGGCAGCAATGACGATCTGTCCCGCCTCGGTAAGAGTGCGGATAGTTTCCAACTCTATGATCTTCTGGGGTTTGGGAGAAGCGACGATCCTTCGGTATTCTCCGGGAGCCACTTCTGTGACAAAGTTGCCTTTGTCCTCCTCAGCCTCAGCTTCCTCAGCGTTCAGAACACGGCCGATGATCTTCTCCGGTTCCGCGAAAGCGTCGTCATAGGGATCGATCACAACCTGGGTAAGCACAGTAGCGACAGGTTTATATATACCTCTTGAGATCAGCTCTGCCCGGATAGCGTTCTGCAGATCATAGCCGATATAGCCCTGGCTCATGGCAGAGCATACGGACATGGGGGCGAAGGTATAATCAGGATGCGCTTTCCCGAATTCATTCATTGCTGTGTGGATCATTCCTATCTGGGGTCCGTTGCTGTGGGAAATGACTACTTTGGCGCCTTCTTCTACAAGATCAGCGATGGCTCTGGCGGCCTGCCGGGTAGCCAGCTTCTGTTCCGGCAGAGTCGTACCCAGGGCTCTGTGTCCAAGTGCAACTACTACAGTTTTTTCACTCATAGGGAATCCTCATTTCTTTTTCGATTTGAATATATCTATTATAAAAGAACAGGGTTGGAAATGCAAGAGAGGAATAGGAAATCAGCAGAGTGATTATCTGCACTCTACAGGTATCTGGATCTCAGTGACAAACTTGGAAGTGTCGCTGGTAAGACCATAGTCGATCATGGTGATCTCTCTGGAAAAACCGCTGACTTTGAAACCGTGGGTTTCGATGTATGTTAAAAGCTGTTCATAATAATGGACAGCTTTTTCGTGTCCTCCCTGGAAACGCAGAACAGCGCAGTCGCAGGGGGGAAGAAGGGTGGTTTCTCCCCGGAACTGATCCTCCTCTTCCAGGAGAATAAATACAAGATCATAGGGATGAAAACGGCGGCTTACAAGATGATCTCTGGAGATTCCCACGCCAACCTTTCCAAGAAAGGTAACAGGGGTTTCCTCCCCCTGTTCCAGTTGGCGGATAGAATATTCCAGATCCAGATAGCTTTTGGGGGATACCTGTTTGGAGACAGAGGCAATCCGCCGCCGGGGATAGTGGGAAACAGTGATCTCTTCCAGACGGGAAGAAAGGGCGTCGCTGATCTGAGAAAGACGGTTATCGATTTTTTTCTCGATAAGGAAAAGCTCCTGGCGTTTGCGGTTGACCTCCTCCTTCTGCTTCAGCAGAAGGTCATGGATGGTTTCCAGATTACGGTTCTGCAGAAAGGTGGAAATCTGGTCAAGAGGCATGTCAAGGGCACGAAGATAGCGGATGGTGTTCAGGCATTCAAACTGCCGGGTACTGTAATAGCGGTATCCGGTATCCGGGTCCGTATACTCCGGCTTTAAAAGCCCGATCTTATCGTAATGGCGGAGAATACTGACGCTGATGTGAAACAGGCGGGAAACCTCGCCGATCTGAAACCATTCGTTATTTTTCATAATCTGCCTTTCTTTGAAGCGAGCCATGCTCTGAGATCAGAGAGAATCCTTTAAAAACAAAGGAAATCCGAAATGAAAATACTCTATGTTTCCCAGTCTGCCGGAAATAGAGATGTTACTCGTCCCAGCCTTCATAAAAGCGGATATTTACAGAAATATTCCGCACGATATCGCCTTCCTGAAGATCCATATCTTCTTTGTCGGACACGGAGGGAAGTTCTCCGTCGTCTTCAGACAGTTCCAGAGAGATCCAGTCGTAAGCGGCCTCGTTTGCCTTTTCTATAGCATCGTCCAGAGTTTCGCCTTCCGCGTAGCAGCACTCCAGATCCGGAAAATAACCTTTATAAGTTCCTGTTTCAGTTTTGCGGAAAACCGCAGGGTAAATAAATTTCATAATAAACTCCGTTTCTCTAAAATTTTGTATGTTAACGCTATGATAACATAAAATATTCCTATAGGACAAGGGGAGAATAATATTGGAAGTGTGATGCAGAAGGCATAAAAACAGCTCAGGACGCAGAAATGCGATTGAAGAAGTAACGACGTCATGGTAGAATATGGAACAGGGAATAACTGTGTTGCAGGGTGGCATTTCTATGTTACCATTTTACTACAAGGCCAACCACTTTATGGACGGTTATCCCCTTTTCTATTGTCAACATAGCACATTTGGAAGTGTGGTGCAGGGGGATTTTCTTTAGTTTTGGAGGGGAGATATGGGAATTAAATTGATCGCCAGCGATCTGGACGGAACGCTTCTGACAGATCAGAAAACTTTATCATATGAGACAAAAAGGTCTTTGGATATGGCGGCGCGAAGAGGAATTTATTTTGTGCCTGCAACGGGACGATCCTTTAAGGCAGTGCCGGACATTATAAAAGAACTGCCGGGCGTGGAATATATTATCACAGCCAACGGAGGAGCCCTGTACTCCGTGTCTTCCGGGAAGCGGATATACCAGCGCCTTCTGGAGGCGGCTTCAGTGGAAAAAGCACTGGAAGCGGAAAGGTCGGAAAAGACGGTCCTGGAGGTTTTTATCGACGGCGAGCCATATTCAGAAGAGGCTTATGTGAAAGCGCCCATGGACTATGGAGCTACGGAGTACGGCGCGGAATATGTGCGCAGGACGAGAATCCCTGTGAAAAACATTGTTTCTTTTGCCCTAAAACATAAATCAGAATTAGACAGCATGGCTTTTGTATGTAAAGATGCGGAGGAGAGGCAGAGGCTCCGTTTTTATCTGGAAAGCCAGGTGCCGGAGATATATGTAACCTCCTCTGTTCCCCACCTTTTGGAGATTGGCCATAAAGACGCCGGAAAGGGAAATACGCTTCTGTATTTGCTGAAAAAACTGGGAATTTCGCCGGAAGAGGCGATGGCATTCGGCGACGCGGACAACGACAGCAGTATGATCTCCGCCGTAAAATACGGCGTGGCTATGGAAAACGGAAGTCCTGCCTGTAAAAAGGCCGCGGTATTTCTTACCAAAAGCAATCAGAAGGACGGCGTGGCCCGGGCGATCTTCCATTTTCTGGGCAAGGAAAACGGAAGATAGGGTATTATGTGAAAGCAGTCCTGATAAGAAAATATAGTTTGAAATTGTGATTTTTTGAAATAAAATACTTGACAATAAAAAATAATCATGTTATTTTAATAAAAAATTTCATTTAGTAAACCGTTGAAGCGGAGATCAAAGCAATTATGCGCGCACAGAGAGTCCGGGCAGGTGAGAGCCGGATCGAAATGCAGATTGCCAAATGGACCGCTGAGGGCGCAGGGAAAGGCAGCAGCCGAGTATTCTGCGACGTAGGGCATACGTCAGTTGCCGGGAATATGTTGGTATTCCGCAAAGTGTACGGATCGTTCCGTAAATCAAGGTGGCACCGCGGGTGGACTATACGCTCGTCCTTGACAGAAGATAAATTCTGTCAGGACGGGCGTTTTTGGTTTTCTGCAGAAGTGACCTGCTGCAGAGAGACGGCAGCGGCTGTTCCTGAACAGACTGGACAGCAGATAAGGAAAAGGAGGCAGAAATATGATCAAAGAGGCAATTTTAAAACTGGCGGAAAAAAAGGATCTATCCTATCAGGAGGCGGAAGCAGTGATGAATGAGATCATGAGCGGGGAAGCAACCCCGGTGCAGATGTCGGCCTATCTGACGGCGCTTTCCCTGAAAGGGGAGACCATTGATGAGATCACGGCGTCGGCGGCGGGAATGAGAGCCCACTGTATCAAGCTGCTGCATGACCTGGATGTGCTGGAGATCGTAGGAACAGGGGGAGACGGGGCGAATTCCTTTAATATTTCCACAACATCCTCCCTTGTGATCGCGGCGGGCGGCGTTCCGGTGGCAAAGCATGGAAACAGAGCGGCGTCCTCAAAATGCGGCGCGGCGGACGTACTGGAGGCTCTGGGAGTAAATATTACGCTTTCTCCTGAAAAAAGCGCCAGACTTCTTAAAAAGATCAATATCTGTTTCCTTTTTGCCCAGAACTATCATATCGCCATGAAATATGTGGCGCCGATCAGAAGAGAACTGGGAATCCGGACAGTCTTTAATATTCTGGGTCCCTTAAGCAATCCGGCGGGAGCCAATATGGAACTGATGGGAGTGTTCGACGAGGCTTTAGTGGAGCCTCTGGCGCAGGTAATGGCAAAGCTTGGAGTAGTAAGGGGAATGGTAGTCTACGGACAGGATAAGCTGGATGAGATTTCCATGAGCGCCCCCACTTCTGTATGCGAGATCCGGAACGGATGGTTCCAGTCTTATGAGCTTACTCCGGAACAGTTCGGATATGAAAGATGTGCGAAGGAGGAACTGACAGGAGGAACGCCGGAAGAAAACGCGGAGATCACACGGGATATTCTTCTGGGGAAAGAAAGGGGGCCGAAGCGTCAGGCAGTCTGCCTGAACGCAGGAGCGTCGCTGTATATAACAGGAAAAACGGAAACCATAGAAAAAGGCGTGCGCCTGGCGGAAGAATTGATCGACAGCGGAGCGGCTATGAAGAAGCTGGAGGAATTTATCCGGGAGTCAAATGCGTAAACATATACCGTATTTTGGAAAGGAACAGACGAAAATGAATATTTTAGATGAAATTGCCGCAAAGACAAGGGAACGGATACAGGAAGAAAAGCGGCGGATCCCGCAGGCGGACCTGATGGAAAAAATCTACGAAAGAAGGGAGCGGAGCGCAGGACAGTTCCGCTTCTACGAAGCCCTGAAGAAACAGGGGATGTCCTATATCTGTGAGGTGAAAAAAGCGTCTCCTTCCAAGGGGATGATCGCTTCGGATTTTCCCTGGCTGCAGATCGCCCGGGAGTATGAAGCGGCGGGAGCTTCCGCTGTTTCCTGTCTTACAGAGCCGTACTATTTTCTGGGAGCGGACCGGTATCTTAAGGAAATCGCGGAGGCTATAGATATCCCTGTTTTGCGAAAGGATTTTACGGTGGACGGCTATATGATCTGTCAGGCCGCGGCTCTGGGAGCCTCCGCAGTACTTCTGATCTGTGCTCTTCTGGACGACGGGCAGTTAAAAGAATACCGGGAAATGGCGGAAGAATTTGGAATGGACGCTCTGGTAGAAGCTCACGACCAGGAGGAGACGGAGCGGGCTTTAAAAAGCGGAGCCAGGATCATAGGAGTAAATAACCGGGATCTGAGAACTTTTCAGGTAGACGTGGAAAACAGTATCCGTCTGCGAAAAATGGTTCCGGAAAATGTGCTTTTTGTATCGGAAAGCGGTATCCGCACCCCGGGAGATATACGGAAGCTTCGGGAAAACAAGGTGGACGCCGTGTTGATCGGAGAAACCCTGATGAGGAGCGACGATAAAAGGCGGGCGCTTGAGGAGCTGAAAGATGAGCGGTACTAAGATAAAAATATGCGGACTGAGACGGATGGAGGATATCCAGGCGGTAAATGAAGCAAAACCGGATTTCTGCGGCTTTGTTATAGAGGTTCCCGGAAGTTTCCGAAGCGTGACAGTATCTCAGGCAAAAGAACTGGCGGCGGAGCTTGACAGGGATATTCAGGCGGTAGGCGTTTTTGTCAACGCGCCGGAGGTTTTGGCTGCAGAACTTCTGAACAGGGGGATCATTTCCATGGCCCAGCTTCACGGCCAGGAGGATGAGGCGTATATCCGGCGGCTGAGAAAGCTGACAGACAGACCGCTGATCAAGGCTTTTTCCGTGGGGTCACGGGAGGACGCAGAAAAAGCCCTGGAAAGTTCTGCAGATTACATTCTTCTGGATCAGGGAAAGGGAGGAACGGGAATTCCCTTTGACTGGTCGCTGCTCCCTGTTGTGGAAAGGCCGTTTTTTCTGGCAGGAGGGCTGGGAGAGGATAAC
>DWVA01000190.1 GCA_019120475.1 Candidatus Blautia intestinipullorum
AGCAGCCTCACATGGTAAGGGAGTCTTCCTCCATGCACATCATCTGCCCGGTCACAGAGCAGATTAAATAACTGGGTATACATAATCGCCACAATAAAGTTAAAGGTATCATCTGTGTCCGAAATAATGACAAACATAGCTGTCCGCTGATCCCCCAGCATATCCAGTTCCATTTCGTCATAGCTGGTCAGTTCCCTAAGCTCCGCAATATCAAAGGGAGCAAGCCTTGCCCCGCAGGAAATAAGGATGGATTTTGCTGTTTTCCCCGCCGCCAGCTTATATTTCTTATACTGGCGCACAGCAAAATGCTCCGGTTTATCCCGTTCCAGTTCTTCAAACAATTCATCCACCGCATTTTTAAATTCTTCATCATCTTCTCTGGCTTCAGACGCATTGATCAGTTCTAAGAGCGTGGAGAAATTCTGTTCCTCCTCTGGCGCTTCGTAATAAATGTAGCCGATCAGCGCACAATACAATAGCCGTTCGGCTTTCACCCAAAAGTCCTCGGAAGACTTTTCTCCCTCCCCTTTGGTATTAGCGATAATTGTATTCACCAGTTTCAAAATATCTTTCTCACTGCGGATATACATGAAGGGATTATAGTGCATACTTTTTTTAAAATTGATCGTATTTAATACTTTAATTTTGTATGGCTCATAGATCACTTTTCCATTTTTGTCACGCTCCGGCTTCCCATCTTTCATCTTCGGGGAACCTCTCTGCAACATCTTCCCGCACTCCACCAGGATGGTTCCTTTCGGATCAGTAACTACATAAGAAACATTCGGTGTCATCTGCATTAAATTCGGCTTCACATAAAATCTCGTTTTACCCGAACCGGAACCACCAATTATAATCACATTTTTATTTCTGGCGTACTTTGGCAGTTTCGGACGACTGTTCATAGTCAGCCGTTCCGTCTGTGTCAAAAGGATATTGTTTTCAAAGACCGGATCAATAAAAGGCGCTATATCCTTCTGATTGCCCCAACGTGCGGAACCATACTCCACACCCTGCCGGTATTTCTTCGCATTTTTCCCTTTCAGATACACTGCCAGTTTCACCAGCAAAGCGCCAGCAGCGCCCACACAAAGATCCTGGGGATGCAAGCTGGGCAGAATATTTTGAAAAGCCAGGGAAAAATTCAGAAAAAGCACTCCCAGCTTTTCGATCAGAGACTCCCCGATACAATACCGGTATAGCCATGCCACCTTATCTACAAGATAAAATACAATCACATAAGGGATATTCCTCATAATAAGCCTTTTCCAGTCCATAGACGGCAGGCTTCCCTTAAATTTTCCTGTCCATCTCATTTGAGATTTTTCCAGAAGATTCTTTATCGTATTTCCTGCTTTTCCTTTCTGTCTTAAACCGTTCTGCTTACTCAATGTTCCGGCCCCCGTTCTTTCTGCCGGTTCTTTTCTCTTTCTCTATGTTTTGCCATCCGCTCTTTTGCCAGCGTCAGTTTTTTTCTTAGGGATGGCTTTTTCCCTTTTGAGAGCTGACTCCCGGTATATTCTTTAAAGGCAGCCGTCATAATATCCACATCCTTGGCCTTGAAAAACACATAATACCGTGGCGGGGATGCTGAGGTATCCTTTTTCAGACTGAAATCAATATGATATTTTCTGGCATATTTCTCAAATGACTTGATATTCCCATCCGTCACTTCGATATTGGTAAGCTGGCAGTTCTGCTTCATCAGCTTTTCCATGCTCTGTTTCCCATGATAAGACACAGGTTCTTTCTGCTGTCTGACTGCTTTTGTACTCTGTTTCCTTGCCTGCTCCATCTGTTCCATCTTCCGCAGGAGTTTTAACAGGGCGTTCTTTAATATCTGGGCCGAGATCTTTCCACCCGTAATACATAATGTCACCACTTTCTGGTTCACTTCGTCCTGCATAAAAAATCACCCTCTTTCCTTACTCCGTTTGGCAGGCATGCCGCATTTCCGTCAGAATTTTCTGCAGACAGAACCCAATACACGGAGAATGCTTTCCATAGGGACAGGTACTGCAATTCCCAAGATTCCCGTTTTTTCCTCCATGATCCTGTTTCACTTCCGGGAGAAGGTAATGGCAGCTATCTTTTGTACATCCACGTTTCCGGATGTTCCAAAAATAACAGTACGCACAATCCTGGGGCTTATCCGGTGCAAACCTTTTTCTATCCGTTTTCCCTGTCTGCATCCTGCCTGCCTTTCCGCTCCAGTTCTTCCAGTAACCTGTCCTCCCTTGCCCCAACCACAATACAGCAGTACAGGCCAAACAGAATCAGGAAAACAAGCACTCCGCCTGCAGCTATTAACCATTTCATTTTTCTCCACCTCTTTTTCAAAATTTAAAGGGTGCTCATGGAACCACACGGCTGTCCACAAGCACCCAATTCTATCGCATCAATCCTATTTCTTTTTTCTCATTTTCATCCGAACAGCCGCAGCAATGGTTCCTGCAAGCCCCAAAACGCAGGAAATCATAAGCGCCGCAATCGGTGTAGAATCCCCGGTTTTCGGCATATCTACCGTGGTTGTCGATGTTTCCGGCGTCTTCGGTGTTTCTTCCGGCTCTGCTTCATCCTTCATTACAACTTTCTGGATTTCACTAGTATCTTTTACCTCAAACGCTACATCTTCTGCAACCAGATATCCTTCCGGTGCTGCTTCCTCATGGAGTGTATATTTCCCAATCGGCAGCATTTCAATATAATGCGGTTCTTCCGTGGACGTCCAGCTCTCTACCACCTCTCCATTCTCATCCAAAATGGTCAGCTTTGCTCCCGGCAGTTCCTCTCCGGCAATATCTGTTTTGGAAATTTCCACCTTTGTCACATCGTCCTTCATCTCGATCTTTTGGACTTCCGCTGTATCCTCCACGGTAAATCGGATGCTCTCTGCCGTCACATATCCCAAAGCTGGAAGAATTTCTGTCATGGTGTAAGTCTGGCCGACTACCAACTCTTTTATGATATGCGGTTCTTTCCCGGACACCCATTCATCCACAACTTTTCCGTTTTCGTCCGTTACCGTCAGCTTTGCTCCCTCAATCTCCTCCCCGGTAG